>JBNJCV010000064.1:0-9868 GCA_051744245.1 Actinomycetota bacterium
TCTAAAATAATAAGATCCGGTTTCTTTTTGTTAAATACCTCTAGCAAGTCTTTTCCATACTGGAAAGTTTTAACCTTGTAGCCGCTTTTTTCTAAATTAAAGTCAACTATTTCTAAAATGCTTTCCTCATCATCAATAACATAAACAAGTTTTTCCATAACAATTTAAAAAATATTAAACTTTTTTAATATTATATAATAATACCAAGTTTAGTTAAATTTTTTACTTTGGCCAGGAAGTATAATTTTAAAGCTGGTTTTTACCCCCGGCATGCTTTCCACTTTTATCTTCCCCCCATGTAGGTCCACTATATGCTTTACTATAGAAAGGCCCAGGCCCGAACTTATCCGCTTGCCTGAAAAAGGGCTCTTTCCCCTGTAAAACCGCTGAAAGATATAGGGGAGGTCATCTTTTCCTATCCCCACGCCATTATCGGTAAAATCCAGATATATATTTCCCCTATCCTTTTTAATAGAAATATGCAGCTTGGATTTCCTTCCAGCATGGAAAATTGAATTCTCTATGAGGTTCTTAGCTATCTGGCTGAAAAGTTCTGCATCGGTAGTATAATAGATGACATCCTGGCTGGAAGAAAAGCTTATCCTATTACTATTTTGATCCGCTAAATATTTTAAAGATTCTATACTCTCCCTAATAATTTCTACAATATTTATATTTTCTTTAAATAAGACATTCCTCTTATGCTCAATTTTAGATAAGTTCAGCACATCTTCTATAAGGTAGTTAAGCCTATTTGCTTCCTTTAAGCTTTTTACCAAGTAATCTCTTAATATCTTTTCATCTTTGTAGCCACCTTCTACCAATGTTTCAATATATCCTTTCATGGAGGTAAGCGGTGTCCGCATCTCATGGGAGATATTTGCTACAAACTGGCTCCTGAGCTTGGAAAACTCAACTTCTTGAGTTATATTTTTTGCTAAAATAACTATATTTATATCAGTATTATCATCATTCTGATAAGTTTCTCCCTTTTTTGCTGCTAGCTTCCCCCCTGCTGTTACCGGCAGGGATTCAATGTCTAAAAATATTTCTTCATCTCCAAAAAAAACTATACTCTCCCGCTGAGGTGAAAGCTTGTTAAAGGTTCTGGCTATAAGTTCTTCAAACTTATTATTGTTAAATACTAATAATGTTTTTTTGCCAATTACTTCTTTTTTGTCCAAGTAAAACAGGCTTGAAAGGCTTTCATTAATGCTGATTATTTCCCTGTCCTTATTTAATATTAAGACTCCATGCCAGATGTTATCAATTATAAGGTTTAACAGCTTAAACTTTTCCTGGGACTTTTTAACATAAGAACCGTTAAAACCTTGCTTGTATTTCCTATTGTTTTTTGTCTTCAGCTGCCGGTAGCCTGAGTCTGCCCTTGCCCTAAGCCTTACCAACCATGCCATAGATAATATAAATAAAGAAAAGAAAATAATGGTTAATATTTGGTATAGGTCCATTTACTTGAATAAATTATTTTTGCTTAGATTATAACAGATTGGAAAGAAAATAAATGGGGAAAAAAATGGTGGCGAGACGCAGAATCGAACTGCGGACACATAGATTTTCAGTCTACTGCTCTACCAACTGAGCTATCTCGCCACTGTTAAATAAAACTTATGGCGGAGCTGACGGGATTCGAACCCGCGATCTCATGCGTGACAGGCATGTGTCCTAAACCACTAGACGACAGCTCCACTCTAAATGTATTTTATTTTTATGGTGGGCGATGCAGGGTTTGAACCTGCGACCCCCTGCTTGTAAGGCAGGTGCTCTCCCAGCTGAGCTAATCGCCCTTTGGTAGCCCGTAGGAGAATCGAACTCCTGTTTCAAGATTGAAAATCTTGTGTCCTAGACCACTAGACGAACGGGCCAAAACTTCAAAACCTGGTGAGCCGTGAAGGAATCGAACCTTCGACACCCGGATTAAAAGTCCGGTGCTCTACCAACTGAGCTAACGGCCCCAACGAATTAGCCTAGAATATAAATACTTTTCAAACACCAAAGATTATTCCATTAGCGAACGTAAATATTACTATAGTAAGAAATCAATGTCAACTACTTACCCTTCATCTTTTTTATTTTTTATTTTTGAGGAAACTTCTTCCACTTTTTCTTTACTTTTTTCTAAAAATCCTTCTCCGATTACTTTAGCCTCAACCAAGGTAAACTTGCCTCTGTCTATAAAATCCCTTAATTTTATAAGGGAATTTTTCCTTGACTGGCTTCCGGATTGTGGAGCTAAAAGTATCCCCAGAATAAAGCCAGAAAACAAGGAAATTACAACTATAAACAATATTTCCCTTAATATTTTAGCCTTATCTTCTTTTTGTAAATTATTGTTTTGCATAATAATTATAAATGGATACTGTTTTAGATAATTATAAACTATTTACTTTCGATTTTAAAACCAATACTAATCAGCCAGATAACTAATTACTTCCACCCAGCCTCTATTCATTTTTCCACTGGTTATATAAATATTGGCGCTTTTTATTTCCTGGAGACAGTCCTTGTTTTCCTTCAGGGAATCTCCCATCAGAAAAAAATATTTAACCTGGCGGGCCATCTTTAAATCTTCCGGCGAGTCACCCAAAGCAATGCAGTTTCCGGTATTGAGATTCCTTAACTTTTTATCTAATTTTATTGCTTCGCCCTTGTTTACACCCTCTGGTATTAAATTATAGATATATAAATCATTAATATCTAAATCAAGAGCATGCAGTGATGTTTTTCCATTTTCTACCAGGCATAGACCCTTATAACCTGATTCAGCCAGTATATTATTTGCTTTCTTTAAATCAATTTCCCCCAGAAAAAGCGCATTAAAGTCCCTGTACTTACTCCATTCAATACGCCCTTCAATCTTCCGGGGAAAATTATTTTTAAGAATTTCTATTATCCTTACCAAGTCTTTTCCACCATAGGTGATATCAAAATTTATTTTTTTATGATCGAAAGTTAAATGAATATCCTTGCCAAGGTCATAAATCAGTTCTGAGCCCAATTCGGCTATATAATTCTTCAACCCAACCATTTGGGCATTATATCTTAGCTGGGTCTTATTTCTCCCAGAGGCTAATACTATATCCCATCCCTTTTCTCCAGCCTTTTTTATATTCTCAGCAACTTCAAGGTAATATACGCCATCTCCATCTTTTAAGAGGCATCCTTTATCATTTAAAAGAGTGCCGTCCAAATCAGTATATATGACCTCCAGTCCTCTTAATTCTTCTTTTATCTCTTTCCGATAGTCCTTAAAATATTTTAATCCTTCCACTTATTTTCCTTCCCTCCTATTAACCCCTTGTAATTATATAAACTTTATATTTTCAGTCAAACTGTTATATTTTAATTAGGAACTAAAAAGCATTTAATGGTAAAATGTAACAAAATGGGTTTGGAGAAGTAATGAGTTTGACTCAAAAAATATTTGAAGATTTTTTATTTAACCAAGCAGAATTCTTAAAAGACTTCTTAATACCCTGCATATTTGCAATTATATTTGGTGGAATAATTGGTTTCCAAAGGGAAAAAACAGACAGGCCTGCAGGACTTAGGACCCATACCCTTGTTTGTCTTGGCGCCACAGTTTTTACCATAGTATCCTATGTTGGATTTTCATCTTTTAGCGGAGTCGACTATTCAAGGATTGCAGCAGGTGTGGTTACTGGTATAGGGTTTATAGGAGCTGGGGCTATATTTAGAAGGGGGCCATTGGTTAAGGGAGTAACCACTGCTGCCAGTATATGGTTAGTAGCAGCAATTGGACTGGCGTTAGGAACTAAATTGTATTACCTGGCCGCCATACTCACAATCTTTGGCTATATAATACTTACCTTAATTAAATATTTCGAGAAGAAGTTTTTTAGCCCTACAACATATTCTATTAAGATAACTGTTGAAGAAAATTTTAAAGATTTTAAAAAAATAAATAGGATCCTTGAAAAAATTTCTGATAATATAAAATACAACATATACCGTGCAGGTGAGGAAGAAGCTACTTATAATATAGTTATAAATGTGCAAAGTAGGGATTCCGAGTTTTCCCTAAAAAGCGCCAAGGCCATAAATAAGTTTGAAAATATTAGAAATATTGAAATTAGCCAATTTTAAGTTTTGATAAATATAAGAAAAATAAGCATAATTACAATTAGATACCTTAAAAGGCTATTATCTAAATTCATATCAGATGGTGGACCGTTCCTTTCATCTTCTATTGCCTATTACTTTTTGTTTTCGATTTTTCCTTTAATGTTAATCCTGCTCTCCTTCTCTGCTTTTTTAATAGAAACCTTACGTATACAAGCTCCTATACTCAGTTTCATCCAGGAAAGGATTCCCATAATCTATAATTTTACCGAATCAAATATCGAGAGAACTATTCAAAGCAGGACCAGCATTGGAATTGTAGGGGTGCTGTTTTTAATAATTGCTACCACTTATGTTTTTGACTCGGTACAATATGCCTTAAACAAAATATACAAAACCAAGCAGCAAAGAAAATTCTGGAAACAGAAAATTTTCGGGTTCCTAATTATATCGCTGGTATTCTTCCTAATATCTTTATCAATTATTTCCTCTACAGTTCTGTTTTATCTTGCAAATTACTTGATAGACTTTTTCCATATTTCAGAGGAGGTTTCCAGCCGGTTGATAAAAGCCTTGTCCCTGGGCATCGGGCTTTCATTTAACTTTGCAATTTTCAGCCTCATCTTCTATTTCGGCACCAATAGGCCAACCCACTTTGCATATATATACAAAGGTGCCCTTGTTGGCGCATTGGGATGGGAAGCTTCCAAACATATATTTGTCTTTTTTCTCAATAATTTCGCAAACTTTGAATTTACATACGGGTCTGTAGGATCAATCATAGGATTTTTGTTTTGGGTATACATCTCAAGTACGATTTTGCTCATAGGGGCAGAAATAAATTCTTTAGGGATTGAATAAATGAAATTTATTGCTGACAGCATGGTAGGCAAATTAGCAAAATACCTTCGGATTTCAGGTTATGACGTAAAATATTCAGGCAAACTTAATGATGATGAGATAATTGATATAGCTAATCTGGAAAAAAGAATTATTCTAACCCGTGATTCAAGTTTGGTAGAAAGAAAAAAAATCAAACAGGAAAAAATAAAATTTATATATATCCAAAGCCAGAACATATCCAGCCAGTTAAGACAGCTAAAAGAAGAGTTAAAAATCAAAATACGGCCTGCCTTTGACAGGTGCCTAATCTGCAATAATAAACTAACTGCAATAAGTAAGGAATCTGTAAAAGGAAAAGTACCTGATTATGTATATAAGACTAAATCAAAATTTTTCTTGTGCAAGAAATGCAGTAAAATTTACTGGAAAGGCTCACATTGCCGCCAAATAAAAAAATTAATGGAAAAAATAAATCAGCCTCAGTAGATATTTTATACCTTTCCAACTATAATAAAATCAAATGAAAAGAAAGCTAACAGAAAAATGTAAAAAAATTAGGGATTTTTTCTACAGCATTCCAAAAATTTTATTTATAAATTTTTACCGGATGCTGATAAGAATACATGTTTTCAATAGCAAAAATATCCCTGATGACAAGCCGGCAATACTTGCCATTAACCATACTACAGGGGCAGACCCCATCATTATACTCAGTGCCTTGAAAAAAAAGATTTATTTCATTGCCGACAGCGAAAATTTCAGGTACAGGTTTACTAATTT
Organism: Actinomycetota bacterium; assembly: GCA_051744245.1. Lineage (GTDB taxonomy): Bacteria > Actinomycetota > Humimicrobiia > Humimicrobiales > Humimicrobiaceae > M55B165. The sequence goes on from JBNJCV010000064.1 coordinate 5,725, forward strand.
CTTCATGAGAAATTTTACAAGCAGTATTCCTATCTTTAAAAAACAATTTGTAAAAAATATTAATTCCTTTAAAGAGCTGTTCCTTCTCCCTAAAAAAAACCAGAATATCTTTTACGGGATATTTCCGGAAGGAAAATTAAACAAAGATAAAAAAGTATATAAATTTCAAAAGGGGGCAGCTTATCTTAGTTACAAAACTAAATTACCCATGATACCTGTATATATACACAATATTTTAAAAGGGCCTTCAAAAAAAAGATGGTTAGGGAAAAATAGAACCATAGAAGGAATAATAGGTCTTATAATAAATACTTTCAGGAAAATTAACATATTTATAGGGGAACCCATAGACCCAGTAGCTTACAACATAATGGAAAATATGAAAGGGCTTGCTGATAAAAAAACTTACAAAATTATAATTGAAGAAATTAATAAAGCCCTAGAAGAGGAATTTTTCCAGTTAAAGGAAGAATCCGAAAAAACAGTAGAAGGAAAGGAATATGCCAAATATATTAAGTAGCTATTTTTTTCCCTTCAGCCCGTAAACATAGCCTCCCCGGTATCCTTCCAGGGTATGAGAAGTTATAAAAGCCCTTGGGTCTGCCTCACAAACAATTCTGGTAACCCTGGATAATTTATAAGAATTTGCTTTCGGATCCTCAAGCTAATAAAGCATCTATGACACCATTATTTTAAGGTTATCTGCTTCAAAATGCAGGATATACTATAGTCAGAAATAGGTAAGTATAAAGGCAGTAAAAAAATACAATCTATAGGTTATTTTATGACAGGCCAGTATTCTGCAACCCTGTAAAAGCACTAGCACACATGATCACAGTCTATATAGTCATCTCTCATATGTACATCAAAATCATCAGAAACATCTTCTATCCTGGGCGGAGGCCTTTTCTTTCCAAACTCATTTATGCCCAAATAATCAAGAATCTTTTTTACAACCTTATAATCTTTAAATAAAAGGAATAATTTATTTTTAGACATGGCAGCTCTTTTTTATGTAATAATAATTACATAGTCTATCATTTATTTTAAATGAAAGCCTAAAAAAAATGTATAAATAATTGGAAAAATCCTTATTCTATTATCTTGCCGATTTTCTCTGCCCAAATCTTCTTGCGGAGCAATCATTAACAGTAAATGAGTAACCATTTTCTCTGCATTCTTTCATAACCTGGTAAGTTAACTTTCTGCTGCCATACAAAAAATATTTTCTAGAAAAACCAGGCCTGATTGGTAAACTTCACCTTCTATTTTTTTAAAATTATTTTCATTAGCAAGAAGTTCCTGCAATGTTAGCTGGTCAATGCCATAAGAATCAAATTTGGGCAGCGTCCTCAAAAGTTTTTATTTTTGCTTGGGATAGGCTGGAACCTCTACAGCAACATAATCAAATAACTGCCTTGCTATTTTTAATTTTTCTTCACTCCGCTATCATAATCTGTTGCAGCAAGGTTGGACCTAATTTCATTTACTCCAAGATTTTTTAATATCTTAAGATTTTTAGAATTTGCTAAAAGGCCGTTTGTATAAACCCAGAAGTATATTTCTGGTTTTCCCCCTTATTTTTTCAACATAGCTTTTCAGCTCTTCTAAATACAGGAGCGGCTCGCCACCCGTTAAGCCTACCCTTCTATTTTTCCTTATTACGGTAGAAATATTTCAGGCATACACTTCTATTATATTTTTCGTCTTCTTTGAGACAGGGAGCTATATAAGAATCTGCAAAACAAAAAGGGCAATCTAGGTTACACCGGTACCCCAGGGCAATTGTCATGGCCCTGGACCTTGTGCATATACTGCAGCCCTTTATTACTTTACCATTGAGGATGGCCTGGTATGAAGAATGAAACTGCAAATTCTTTATTTCTTTTTGCAGCTCTCTTATTTTTTTAAAACTTCTGTTTCTTTATGTTTTAATTCCAAAATGATTTTAGGCCAATCTTAATAGTATTTCAAATTATCTAAAAATCTTTATTCTTTAGTCTGGCTATAGCCAGCATAACCTCCAGCTAAATTATATATGTCTTTGAAGCCATGCATCAATAAAATACTTGAAGCAAGGGAGCCCCGAAGCCCAGAAGCGCAATAAACCAATGTTTTTTTATTGCTGTCCAACTCATTATATCTATCCCTGAGTTCATGGACTGGAATATTTATGCTCCCTTTTATTTTGTCTTTTTTGTATTCAAAACTATTTCTAACATCTGCTATCTGTATATCTTTTTCTTTTTCTATAAACTTATCTACCTTGCTTGGATGGATTAAATTAAAGCTTGAAACTGGGTTGCCGCTCCTTACCCATGCCTGGACTCCATCCTGGAAATAATATATGTTTTCATCAAAGCCCATCCTCCTTAAAACATTAAATGCATGATATGCATCCCCGCTGCTTTCAGTAATTATTATTATTTCTGCATCAGGGGGCAGGACCCAGCCAGCATAACTTGAAAAGCTTCCAATAAGTTTAATATTATATGATTTTGCTATATGCTGTGCTGCAAAAGAATCATATTCCCTGCTATCAATAATTATTTTATTTCGATTTTCAATAGCTTTTTTTAGGCCTGCGGTATTAAGTGGCATTAATGTTTCAAGATTTTTTAATAAAGCCGGGCCTTTCCTGTTTACATCCGACAACCTTCTATAATGGTCTGGAGCAGGAGGCATATTCCTCTTTATTTCTTCTTTAAATTCTTCAATGCCTTTAATTGTTAAAAACTTGTTATTTATTCTCTCATAGCCGATAGTTCCAGTTTTAGTGCTTCCTATAGCCTTACCGCAGAAAGATCCAGGCCCATGCGCCGGAAAAAGCCTACAGTAATCTGGCAATTTCACAATCTTTTCCTGGATGCTGTTAAAAAGTTTTTCAGACAATTCATCAAACCTTTCTTCAAAAATGTCAGGCCTTCCAACATCCTGTATAAAAATAGTGTCCCCAGTGAAAACCCCAAAAGGGGTGCTGTTATTTACAGAATTATCATAAGCAATGTAATTAATCATTTCGGGAGAGTGGCCGGGCGTCTCTATAACTCTAAATGATAAACTCTCAACATCGATTTTATCCCCTTCTTTCAAGCTATTATGCCCGAAAGCAAATTCTGCTTTTTCGGGCCCATATATTTGGGCGCCTGTTTTATCATTTAAATCCAGATGGCCTGAGACGAAATCCGCATGCAAGTGGGTCAAAAAAATATGTGATATTTTTAAATTATTTTCTTTTGCCTCTTTGATGTAGATATCAATATCCCTTCTGGGGTCTATAACAACACAGTTATTCCTGTCACCTAAAAGATAAGAGCTATGCGCAATATCGCTGTCAAAAAACTGTTTTATTATCATAATAATTTCCTTTTTTGGAATAGAGACCTTTAAAGCAATTATATTGCATCCGAATTAATACTAAAACATTCTAAATTTTATCCTAATTTTTAAAATATTTATTTTATAGTACAAAACCTTTAAAATTAAGATAGTAATAAAAAAGAAAAGGAAGGCAAATATGAATACGGAAGCAGCAGATAAATTAAAAAAACAAATTGACCAGTTAGGCGAGAAAATAAAAGACCTAAAAAGAAAAACAGAAACCGCTTCAGAAAAAGCAAAAACAAAATACAATAAACAAATAAATAAGCTACAGGAAAAAATCCTTAATACCCAGCAAAAACTGGATAAACTAAAAAGGTAATAAAATGGTGGGCAATTAATTTTAAAAAAAATTGCCTGCCAATATAGCCCTTATATCTATTAACCATCTATTCTAAAGAAAGGGTTAGTAAATATGTGATATAATATTAATGTAGCTCATGAGGATATTTGAGGTTTACTGAGATTTTGTTACACTCTCAAAATTTGCTCATTCTACAATTACTCTGATAATTATTTTTATTTATTAATATTTAAAATTTTATCTAATGAAAACTTTGCATTTATTATGGACTGATATGGGAAATCTTTATAGTTAGGCAAAAATTCAACTACCGCCCAGTCATCATAACCAATGTCCTGCACTGCATCCATTACAGCAAAAAAGTCAACATCACCTTCTAATAGATCTACGAAGCTTCCAAGGCCACATTGGCCAAAGCGGCAATCACAAAAATGTAATTTTTTTATATGGCTACCTAAT
>JBNJCV010000065.1:0-9360 GCA_051744245.1 Actinomycetota bacterium
ATATGATTATTTTAAGGAAAAATTTGAGATAAAGGAGTAAGAAATTGAATTACGGCAATATGATGAAACAGGCAAAAATGATGCAGAAGAAAATGAAAAAAATACAGGAAGAGCTAAAAGCGATGGAATTTGAGGCTTCATCTGGGGGTGGAGCTGTTAAGGTTAAAGTAAATGGAGACCAGGAAGTAAAGGAAGTAAAAATAAATAGCGAGATGGTGGACGCAGAGGATTTGGAGATGCTTGAAGATATGGTAATGGTAGCTGTAAATGATGCAATCAACCAGGCCAAGGAAGAAAGCCAGCAAAAGATGGCTAGCTTAACTGGCGGTATGAATATTCCTGGTCTATTTTGATAGCTACATAGATTATGCCGCTATATATAAAAAGTGTAGAAAATTTAATTAATGAATTCAGAAAGCTTCCTGGCATTGGCCCAAAGTCTGCCAGGAGGATTGTATTTTACCTTCTAAATCTCCACAAAAAGGAAATAAAAAAACTCTCAGACGCTTTGCTGGAAATGAAGGCAAGGGTCCGTTTCTGCAAAATATGCTTTAATCTATCCGAGGAAGAAGTTTGCCCTGTGTGCCAGGATCAGGGAAGAAACCAGAAAAAAATCTGCGTGGTTGAATCGGCCAGTGATGTTGCAATTATAGAGTCTACTGGAGAATATAGGGGCTTATACCATGTACTGGGCGCTTTACTTTCCCCCATTGAAGATAAAGGGCCGGAGGAGATAAGGATTCCTGATTTAGTTAAAAGGGTGGAAGGGAAAGGTGTAGAAGAAGTAATTATTGCCTTAAACCCTACTGTAGAAGGGGAGAGCACGGCTACCTATATTAAAAAGGTTTTAAAAGGTGTAAAGGTTACCAGGCTGGCAAGCGGATTGCCAGTGGGAGGCGATTTAGAGTACGCAGATGAGCTAACCCTGGGAAGGGCCATTTCCAATAGGAGTGAATTTTAATTTGCATTCCAATGAAATTTGTTCCCTATTATGTTATAATTTACTAATTTTTGTATGTTGCCAAGTTTTGTATTGTAATTTAAATATATTAAACAAGAGGTGTTAGTATGGAAGACTTAATAGAGGTGAGATGGCACGGCAGGGGCGGCCAGGGAGCAGTAACTGCTTCCAAGCTTTTGGCTACTGCTGCAGTAGAAGAAGGTTATTATATCCAGGCTTTTCCTGAATACGGGGCAGAAAGAATGGGGGCTCCGGTGCAGTCTTTTAACAGGATAAGCAAGGATAAAATTGAGCTTCATTCCCAGGTTAAGGAACCCAGCTATGTTTTGGTGCTTGACCCTACATTGCTGGAAAACATAGATATCACCGAGGGCTTAAAAGAAGGTGGCATAATTATTGTAAATACCCATGAGCCAGTGGAAAAAGTCAAGAATGACATAGATGCAGGAGACAAGGATGTAAAAATTTATACTGTAGATGCCACTAAAATATCCATTGAAGAAATAGGGAGGGCTATGCCCAACACGCCCATGATTGGGGCCCTGGTTAAGGTAACAGATTTTCTAAAGATTGAATCACTAATTGAAGCTATAAAGAAATTTTTATCAAAAAAGTTTCCGGAAAAGGTAATAGAAGGCAATTTAAACGCTATTAAAAGAGCTTATGAGGAGGTAGGAAATTAATGGCTGATACAAAGAAACAAAAAAAGCCTGGTCACAAGACAATACCGATGGGGGGAATGATCCCCAGGGCTGGTAGTTCAGAAGATTACAAGACAGGCGACTGGAGAGTAAAAAAGCCGGTAAGGGATGATGAAAAATGTATAGATTGTTTATTTTGTTATATATTTTGCCCTGAAAGGGCTGTGAGTGTTACAAAGGACGGAAAAGTTGGCAAAATAAATCTTGATTATTGCAAAGGTTGCGGAATTTGTGCTGAGGAGTGTCCAAAGGACGCAATTGAAATGGAATTGGAGTAATTATAAATTTCTTAAGTTTAAAGAAAGGATTTGATAAATATGGGTAAAAAAGTTGCACTAATAGGAACAGCTGCCATGGCAACTGCCATGAGACAGATAAACCCAGATGTTGTTTCTGCCTTCCCGATTACCCCGCAGACTGCAATTGTGCAGGATTTTGCAAACTATGTCCATAATGGGATGGTGGATACAGAATTTATTACAGTTGAGAGTGAGCATAGCGCAATGAGCGCATGTGTGGGAGCGGCTTCTTCTGGAGCCAGGGTAATGACTGCCACATCTTCAGCAGGGCTTGCGCTGATGTGGGAGATACTGTCCATTGCTTCAGGGTTAAGGCTGCCTGTAGTTATGACTAATGTTAACAGGGCATTATCTGCTCCTATAAACATACATTGTGACCATAGTGATTCAATGGGTGCCAGGGAAACCGGGTGGATACAGTTTTATTCTGAAAATTCACAGGAAGGATATGACAACCTTATAAAAGCGGTGAGGATAGCTGAAGATGAAAAGGTAAGGCTTCCTGCAATGGTAATGATTGACGGCTTTATAACCGGGCACAGCACGGAAATACTGGAAATACTGGAAGATGGGCAGGTAAAGGACTTTCTTAAAGAAAACAAAGCCCCTTATTCGGTATTAGATGTGGATAATCCTTCAACTTTCGGTCCGCTTCAGCTTACTGACTATTATTTTGAAACCAAAAAACAGGAAGCGGATGCCATGGTTGCATCCATGAGCACCATAAAGGAAGTATGTAAAGAATATGAAAAACTTTCCGGAAGGAAGCAGCCATTGGTTGACACTTTTATGATGGAGGATGCAGAAATAGCTATAATGGTCCTTTCTTCTACTGCAGGAACCACAAAAAGCGTGGTAAGGCAGTTAAGAAAAGAAGGAGTTAAAGCTGGACTTATTAAGCCAATCCTGTTTAGGCCTTTTCCCAAACAGGAAATCATTGAAGCTACTAAAAACCTGAAAGCTTTGGCGGTACTTGACAGGTCAGATTCATTCAGCGGACAGGGTGGCCCCTTATTTTCTGAACTAAGATCAGCCCTATATGATTTGGACAGGAGGCCGCTTACCACCAATTATGTTTACGGCCTTGGCGGAAGAGATACCACTATTGATCAGATAAAGAAAGCTTTTAGTGATCTGGGTGATATGGTTGATACAGGAAAAGTGGAAAATTTAATAAATTATTTAGGCGTAAGGGAGTAGTGAGTGATATGGTTAAAATAAAAGAAATTGCAAAAAGTGAGCAAAGGCTAGCTTTTGGGCACAGGCTATGCCCGGGCTGTGGAGCCGGCCTCATTGTCCATGACATACTGGCAGCAGTTGAGGAACCAGTTGTGGTTGCGGCAGCGACAGGATGCCTGGAAGTGTCTACAACTATCTATCCTTATAGTTCCTGGAAAGTGCCTTTTATACATAGCGCTTTTGAAAATGTTGCTGCCACTATTGCTGGGGTTGAGTCAGCTTACAGGGCTTTTAAGAAGCAGGGCAAGATAAAAGATAAAATCCATTTTGCTGCATTTGGCGGCGATGGCGGAACTTACGATATAGGACTGCAGTCACTGTCAGGAGCAGTAGAGAGGGGACATGACTTTGTTTACATCTGTTACGATAATGGCGCTTACATGAATACCGGCAAGCAGAGGTCGGGGGCAACCCCTTATTGTGCAGCCACTACTACCAGCCCGGCTGGATCAGTTATACCCGGAAAACCACAGTTTAAAAAAGACCTTACCAAGATAATGGTAGCCCATAACATACCTTATGCTGCGCAGGGTTCACCCGGCCACTGGAATGACCTGATAAAGAAGGCTAAGAAGGCATTTGAGGTGGAGGGTCCGGCATTTCTAAATGTCATATCGCCTTGCCCTACTGGCTGGTATTATGATGCTAAGGATACTATAAAGATTGCCAAAGAGGCTGTGCTTAGCTGTATCTGGCCTTTATATGAGGTGGAGAATGGAGAATATAAGTTAAGTTATAATCCTAAAAAGAAAAAGATGCCTGTTAGGGACTGGTTAAAGCAGCAAAAAAGGTTTAAACACCTTTTCAATGAAAAAAATGAGCATTTAATTGACGAAATACAGCAACGTGTAGATAATAATTGGGAAGAATTATTAAAATTATGTGGGGAAAAAGAATAAATGCCCAAGAAAAATGGAATAGTGGTAATGAAATTTGGTGGTACCTCTGTTGCTGATGCGGATAAAATAAGGCATGTTGCCCAGAAGGTTGTAGCGGCAAAGGAGATTGGCAACAAGGTTGTGGTTACGGTATCAGCAATGGGTTCCACCACAGATGACCTGATAGGAATGGCGAAGCAGATAACTGGTGAGCCTTCCAGGAGGGAAATGGATATGCTTCTTTCTACTGGGGAGCAGGTTTCTATTGCTTTGCTTTCCATGGCTATCCATGAGAAAAACCACCCTTGTATTTCACTTACCGGAAACCAGGCGGGAATACTTACGGACAATATTTATACCAATGCTAAGATTTTGAGCATAAGCTGCAATAGAATACTGGATGAGCTTAAAAACGGCAAGATAGTTATAGTGGCCGGTTTCCAGGGGGTTTCCCGGCAGAATGATATAACTACTTTGGGAAGGGGAGGCTCCGACACTACTGCGGTGGCATTGGCTTCAGCTCTGAAGGCAAAATATTGCGAAATATATACTGATGTTAGGGGAGTCTATACTACTGACCCCAATTTAGTTCCGGAAGCTAAAAAGATACATTCACTGTCTTATGATGAGATGCTGGAAATGGCTTCATCAGGGGCAAAAGTATTGCATCTGCGGGCAGTTGAATTTGCAAAGAAACATAATGTGATTTTACATGTAAGATCAAGCTTTAATGATATTGAGGGGACTTGGATAATGGAAAGAACAAATGAAAAAATGGAAAGACCTATAATAACTGGTGTTTCCTATGATACTAATCAGATAAAGATTACCGTTTACGGCTTGCTGGATGAACCAGGAATAGCTGCCAGGCTTTTTGGGGCGCTAGCAAGGGAAAACGTAAATGTTGACCTGATAGTGCAAAATGTTAGTGAAAAAAATATTGCTACAATATCCCTTACGGTTACTGAAAATGATAAAAATATGGCCAGAAAGACTGTAGAAAAGCTGGGTTACGAGAATGTTGAAATAGACCCTGAAGTGTCTAAGGTGTCAATTGTGGGTGCCGGGATGCAGACCCACCCAGGGATTGCCGCAAAGATGTTTAAATTACTGGGAGAGGAAAATATAAATATAGAGATGATAAGTACTTCACCCATAAGGATTTCCTGTATTATAAGGAAGGATAAGATAAAGAAAGCGGTAAGGGCTCTCCATAAAGGTTTTGAATTACATAAGTAAATATAGTAAAGTAAAGCAAATTAAATTTAATCAGGGAGAATGCTATATTGAAGCAATATAATTTAGCAGTGGCAGGAGTAACTGGCGCTGTGGGAAAAGTATTTTTAAAAGTATTGGAAGAAAGAAAGTTTCCGGTAAAGAATTTGCTTCCTCTTGCCTCTAAAAGGTCAGCGGGAAAGACTATTGTATTTGCCGGGGAGGAGCTGGAAATACAGGAGCTTAAAAAAGATTCCTTCAAGGATATAGATATTGCATTATTTTCTGCTGGCAGTTCTGTATCTAAGGAATTTGCAAAATATGCTGTAGACAGCGGAGCAATAGTGGTTGATAACAGTAGTGCTTTCAGGATGGAAGAAGGAATTCCCCTTGTTGTCCCCGAGGTTAACAGAGAGGACATATTTAAGCATAAAGGCATTATCGCCAACCCAAACTGCTCTACCATTATAATGGCTGTGGCCATAAAGCCTGTTTACGGGCTTTCCCGGATTAAAAGGATAATTGTATCTACCTACCAGGCCGTATCAGGGGCAGGGGCAAAAGCTATAGATGAACTTGACAGGCAGGTGCATAAATTGGCTTGTGAGAAAAGCAAGGATATTACTTGTGAGGTATTTCCTATTCAGATTGCTTTTAATGCTTTACCCCATATAGATGTTTTCTTGGAAAACAAGTATACAAAAGAAGAGATGAAGATGGTATATGAGACTCAGAAGATATTTGGCGATGCGGATATAAAGGTGTCGGCAACTACGGTAAGGGTTCCAGTCTATACTTCCCATTCTGAATCTATAAATATTGAAACCGAGGAAAAGCTCTCCTTAGAGGAAGTTAGAAAAGCATTAGAGGAAGCGGAAGGAATAGCAGTCAAGGATGATCCCGGGAAAGCAGTTTATCCTACTGCCCTTGATTCCTCCGGAAAAGACCTTGTATACGTGGGTAGGCTGAGGGAAGATATCTCCATAGATAATGGAATAAATATGTGGGCGGTTGGGGACCAGCTAAGGAAAGGTGCTGCCCTTAATACTGTACAGATAGCCGAGGAATTAATTAAATAAAACCACCGCTCTTTTGCTTGCATAACTATTTTTCATTGTGTATTATTTAATGAAATTATTCAAAGATGCTTGATTTTTAATTTTAATATTATAAAATTGATTAAATATATAAACATTATAGAATTACTAATATATAAAGGACCGCATTTTAAGTGTTAACTAAAAAAAATATTAGTTCAAGTAAAATAAAAGAAGAGCTCGAAAACTTTGTTGAACCTAATCTCAACTATTGTGTCCAGTGCGGAAAATGCACAGCAGGGTGTCCGGTTGCAGATCTTTACCAATACAAGCCACACCAGATAATAAGCCTTATACAATCTGGAAAGATGGAGAAGATAGTAAACTCGGATACTATATGGCTTTGCCTTGGATGTGATATATGTACCAGCCGCTGTCCTGAGGATATAAGCATAGCGGCAGTAATGAACCACTTGAGGGTTTCAACCTGGCAGGTGGCCACTAAAAAGGAAAAAAATATTTCCAAGTTTTACTGGCTTTTCTTAAAAATTCTACAGGTTTTTGGCAGGAGTTATGAGCCTGGCTTAATATTTGGCTTAAATGCGGCTACCGGAAGGCTTTTTAATGATGCTGGTATTGGCTTGGATATCTTAAAGAAAAGAAAGATAAAAATCTTGCCTGAGTTGGTAAAAGGCAGGAGAAAAATGGCAAAAGTTATAAAGAAATATTTGTAAATGACAAAAGAAGATAGAAAAATAGCATATTATCCAGGTTGCTCCCTTAACTCTACTTCCATGGATTACAATGTTTCCATAAAGAAGCTGCTGGGGGTACTGGAAATAGGCTTTGAAGAGATTGAGGACTGGAATTGTTGTGGGACAACTCCTGCCCATCATACAAGCGAGGAGCTCTCGCTGGTCCTTTCTGCCAGAAACCTTTTGCTGGCCAGGGAAATGGGTTATGAGGAAATTTTATGCCCATGTGTGTCCTGCTATAATAAGCTAATGCATGCAGCAAAAGTTCTCGGATCTAGTGACGAGACTTTAAATGAATTTGAACTGGAGCAAAAAGCCAGCCTTATATCTGACTTAGAAGAGATGGATTTCTCTATAGAAAAAGAATATAATTTCAAGGTTTACTCTATTTTAGAATTCTTGGTAGACCATAGAGACCTTATAAAGGAAAAATACCAACAGGTATCAGGGGGCAAAAATTATCAGAGACCCGGCATTCTCTCAGAGCTGGTACCAGCCTGCTATTATGGCTGCGCACTGCTTAGACCAAGGGAGAGACCAGCTTTTGATAGTGTTGAAAACCCTACCTCGATGGAAAAGCTTCTAGCGGATGTGGGAATTAAATGTACAAGCTTTCAGTTTAAAACAGAATGCTGCGGGGCTATACTTTCACTTACCAACAAAGATGTAGTCCTAGGGCTTTCAAAGAAGATAATTGATACAGCTATCGGCAGCGGGGCAAATAGTTTTGTAGTATTTTGCCAATTATGCCAGCAAAACCTGGATTTAAGGCAATCCCAGATTAACAGCTATTTTGGCAAAAACTATCATATTCCCGTGCTTTACCTGACCCAGGTATTGGGAATGGCCCTGGGATTAAGTGAGAAAGAAGTAATGCTTGAGTCCCTTTTTGTGAAGCCGGTTATAAAGAAAGGATTTTAAATTTGAGAATTGGAGTATTTATATGCCATTGTGGCTCTAATATAGCTGCAAATGTGGATGTTGAACAAGTTGCCCAGGAGGCAAAAAATTTTCCAGGGGTGGTATTTACACAAACCAACCTCTATACATGTTCTGAACCAGGACAGCTTCAGATTACAAAAGCAGTAAAAGAGCATAATCTAAACCGGGTAGTAGTAGCTTCTTGTTCTCCCCAGGTACATAACCGGACTTTCATGAGGACCGTTGAGTCTGCGGGTCTCAACCCATATCTTTTTAATATGGCAAACTTAAGGGAACAGGACTCATGGATACATGATGACAGGGAGAAAGCCACTGCCAAGGCTGTAGACCTGGTGAGGATGGCAGTTGCTAAAGTCTACAGGCATGGAGAACTTTACCCAAAATATTTTGATATAAATAAGAAAGTTTTAATTATAGGAGGGGGAATTACCGGGATACAGACAGCATTGGATATTGCCAATGGAGGCAGGAAGGTAATTCTAGTAGAAGCTGAAGCCTCCATCGGGGGCAAGATGGCCCAGCTAGATAAAACCTTTCCCACCATTGACTGCTCAGCCTGCATACTTTCGCCCAAAATGGTGGATGTAGGCACCCATGAAAATATTGAGCTCCTTACCAATTCAGAAGTTGTAAAGCTTGAAGGTTCTGTGGGAAATTTTAAGGCTACCGTGCGTAAAAAACCCAGATATATTGATGTTAAAAATTGCACTTCCTGTGGAGATTGTGAAGAAGTCTGTCCGGTAACCATGCCTAACAGGTATGAAGCTGGCTTAACTGAAAAGAAAGCCATCTCTAAAATGTTTGCCCAAGCAGTACCCTCAGCTTACAGTATAAATAAAAGGGGCAAGGCCCCGTGCAGGAGCAGTTGTCCCGCAGACGTTCCTGCCCAGGGATATATTGCCCTTATAAGGGAAGGAAAATATGATGAGGCCTTAAAACTTCACCGGGAAGAAAATCCATTTCCGTCTATATGTGCAAGGGTTTGTACCCATCCCTGCGAGGTGGATTGTACCAGAAAACTGGTTGATGAACCCGTGGCCATTATGGCCTTAAAAAGGTTTATCGCTGACCGGGAACTTACTATAAATGAGGTTCCCCTACCTCAGATGGAAGAAAAAAAGCCGGAAAAAGTAGCCGTGATAGGTTCAGGTCCAGCAGGACTGACTGCTGCATACTATCTGGCAAAGAAAGGTTATGGAGTTAGTGTCTTTGAAGCAATGGATAAGCCAGGAGGGATGCTCAGAACAGAGATTCCTGATTACAGGCTTCCCCCAGAGATTTTGGACAGGGAGATAGATGTAATAAAGAGAATGGGCGTGGAGATTAAAACAGG
>JBNJCV010000066.1:0-9268 GCA_051744245.1 Actinomycetota bacterium
TTTTGGGCTGCATGGCCTGCTTCCATATGTACATATCTTATACCCCTGTTTCCGTATTTCTGGGTGGTCCTTTCATTTACTGAAGTAATAATTATATTAGCGGGAGCTTCAGCTATAAATTCCTGGAATAATGCACATTGCATTAGTTTATTTCTCAGATCTGCTCCCTTTATTTTCTCTATTTTATGTTCCCCGGGGATATAGTGGAATAGCCCGTCTTTTTTTATTACATACAGCTCCAGAGGATAAAGCGCTCCAGCACTGGGTGCTGCCCTGAATCCGGTTTTAGGTTCAGTTACCCCTTGTGCTGCCCAAAGAAGCTGTGAAATTAGCTCCAGCTCCAGTTCCTTTTCCTTAAAAGTTCTTACCGATCTCCTGTTCTTTATGGCTTCCTCTAAGCTTGTACTGCTTTCCAATTTAGGTTCAGGCAACATTTTTATCTCCCCATCTATTTCCTTGATTTCATTATCATCCGTAAACCGGTAATTTAGATAGCCTTTAATATTGTCTACTGTTTTACATGAGCTTATAGAAAATATTACACTTGTTATAAGTGCAATGACTATAAAATTTTTAATAATTTTCATTTTTTAAAACTGTTAAGTATTTTTATTACTTCACTGTCTGGAACTTGCCCGAATTGGTCGTAGTACGCTCCCACTGCCCCAAGATATTCATTATCCGGTGGTATGTACAGGGCAACAATTTCATCCGCGTCTTTTATTATTAGACTAGCTGTACTTTCCGGAGCAACTGGTACTGCTACAATTAATTTTTTGGGATTGTTACCCTTTAAGCTTAATATAGCTGCCCTTATAGTAAGACCCGTAGCTATCCCATCATCTATTATTATGGCTGTTTTGCCTTTAGTATTTATGGGAAAGCTGTGTTTTAAATAAAGCTTTCTTCTTCTTGCAGCTTCCCTTTTTTCTTTTTCGATTTCTTCTTGCAGCCATTCCGCTTCTACTTGTTTAATTTCATTTTCATTTCCTATAATAGTTCCGTCCTCGGCTACAGCAGCAATCGCAAATTCTGGCTGGTATGGATGGCCAATTTTCCTGGTTATTACCAGGGTAAGCTTGGCATTAAGTTTTTTGGCAACTTCTGCCCCCAATACTACTCCTCCCCTGGGGAGAGCGTAAATTACAGCATTATTTTTATATTTTTCTAATTTCTTGGCTAGAAGTTTTCCAGCTTCCTGCCTGTTTTTAAAGTACACTTTTTACTCCCTTTTTACTATTATAAATAATAAATTTAATAAACTGAAGAAAGCTATATTAAAAAATGGGATTAATACATAATTGGGGCCTTGGTTATAAAGAAGCTGCAATCTTGCAGAAAAAGCTGGCTAAAAAAATTATAAAAGAAAACAGGGTGGGAAACATAAAAAGAATTGCCGGGATAGATGTAAAATACCGGAGAAAGGAAGATAGGTTGTATTGTGCAGTACTTGTATTGGATTATCCTTCCCTGGAATTAATCGAGTCTAAAACCTCTATTGCACAATCTACCTATCCTTATGTTCCTGGGTTGCTAAGCTTCAGAGAAGGACCAGTGGTTATTGATTGTTTTTCATATATAGAAAATATGCCAGACCTACTTTTCTTTGATGGCAATGGATATATGCACCCGCGGAGAATGGGACTAGCCTCACATCTGGGGTTGCTGGTAGACAAGCCTTCTATAGGTATTGCAAAATCAAAGCTTCTGGGAAGCTACTCTCCTCCCCCGGCCAGCAAGGGAAATTACAATTATGTAACCGATAACGGTGAGGTGATCGGGGCAGCAGTAGTAACCCGGGATAGAACCAAGCCTGTATTCGTTTCTATAGGGCACAAGGTAAGCCTTTCTTTTGCAATAGATATTACCCTCAAGTTTTCTAAATACAGGGTGCCTGAACCTACCAGACTTGCCCATAATTTTTTAAAAAAAGAATTTGGGTAAATTTCAGTTCCTTGATTGGAATAGGATAAATTGATAGCTTTTATCAAAGGAGGTTTGAAAATGGTTAAAAATGAAATTCTGAAAAAAGATATAATAGACCAACTTTATTGGGATAGTAGAGTTGATGCTTCTAAGGTAAAGGTGGAAATTAAAGAAGGCGAAGTCTTTCTGGAAGGAAGAGTGCCAAATTATAGTGCAGCTGAGGCAGCACAAGAAGATACTTACGCTATACCAGGTGTAAGGATTGTAAACAATAACTTAACTATTGCTGTACCGGATATAAAAGAAAGCCCTACAGATAAAGAAATAAAATCAAATATTGAAGATACATTTAGGTCAAGCTCCGATCTGGGTAATTTAAGCATAAGTATTGTTGTGGATGGAGGGGTGGTAACTTTAAGTGGCACTGTTGAAGCTTTCTGGCAAAAGCTAAAGGCAGAGGAGCTAGCAAATGGAGTTTTAGGAGTAACTGATGTAATTAATGAACTAATGGTAGTGCCAACAGAAGACATAAAAGATATAGCTATTGCTAAGGATATAGAAAGAGCTCTTGAAAGGAACAAACAGGTAAAGGACCAAAATATAGATGTTATGGTAAAGGATGGGGTGGTAACTGTCTCCGGACAAGTTACAAACTGGTATGCTTACAGGACAGCTCAGGATATTGCTAGGTATACACAAGGAGTTAAAGAAGTAATAAATAACTTAAAAATTGCCAATCCTTAAATTTTAGGCTGCTTTTTTAAATACAAATACAGTATTTCCTTCTCTTTTATTGTCCTTTATGAACTTGTCAACTTGCCTACCCAGGGAGAATACAAACTGGTTAAAAGCCCTAAAGAATTTGTTCTTATTTACCATAATGCTTTTTTCTGCTGGGCTACCTTTGAGGAATTTTTTTAAAAATTTCAGGAGAGTTCTCTGATACTTACTAAAAAATGGGAAAGAAATAAACTCTTTGTCTACTAATTCAAAATTATTTTCCTTGAAGACATTTATATAGAAATTTTCCGGCCTCCTTATCAGTTTCTTGTTCTTCTTTGTTCTATTAGCAGTAGCCTCAAACACTATTACGTGGCCACCTTTTCTGATGTTATTATTGATCTGGCTAATTTTCTTGCTAATTTTTTCCTCATCTACAAAATGTTGTAATACTGCCAGTATCAGCAGCAGGTCAAATTTTTTTCTCTTATTAGCGATATCTTCACAAAAAAACCTGGTATTAGGGATACTTAGCTCATCTGCCATTTTTTTAGCCTTATTTACCATGGATTTTGAAATATCAAATCCATAGATAGTAGATTTCGGAATTTTTCTTGCCAGCCAGCAGCAGTAATAGCCGTCCCCGCTTCCAAAATCCGCTATACTTAAATTACCTTCTTTGTTAATCAGTTTATTTTCTAACACTTGCTCAATCTTATTAAGCAGTATTTGCCTTCTTTTTAAATAATAGGGCAGGGGAGTAATAGTATAAAACCTTTCTCCTTTATAGGTATAATTTAATTTTCCTCTTTTGTTCCAGTATTCATCGTTCATAATTAGTTACCTGATTAGTTTTTTACAATTAGCACAAAATTTATATTCTTTTTGGTCAGTTTCAGCCAGAGTATTTGAAAAGTGCATTACACAGCTGGGATTTTCGCAGTGATCCAGACCAATTGTATGCCCTATTTCATGTACAGCTTCCTTTTTTATCCTATCATAGAATAATTCAGTATTGCTGTTTCCTTCTTTACACTGATAAAATTTGGGGTCCAGCCTGCACAGGGATATAATGCAAGACTTGGGGTATTGGGTAGCCAGGCCGAAAATAAAGTTGAGGGGTGGAGCATATAGATCTTTTTTAAATACACCTAAAAAAATATCCTCGCTGTCACTTAAACTAAGATCATTAATTAAAAAATTTAAAATCTTGTTTGCATTGTACTGGTTTCTTTCAGCATTAAAGAAATTGGTTCCAATATTAACCCTTTGCAATATTTTGGTCTGGGCCTTAAAAATTTTGCGTAAGCTGTCTTTTAGGTAGCTTAAAACCTTCTTATTTTGTTCATTAACAGGTATAATATTTATGTTTGACCTCATTTTTTAAAAGAAATAGTATTTATTGCAATAAACATTATAGAATATTAAGTTTGCTTTTGTGAAGGTTTAAAGATTTAAGTAATGAAAACAAAACAAATCATGTTGAAGGGTAATTGGGAATGCGGATGGGCCCTGGATCTAAATACAGTTTGTGAAGGAAGTGAAGAAAATGACCTTTTGCTGGTTAGGAGAACGGAGATAGGCGAGAACTTATACCAGCTGAAGTATTTTGGCAACAAGGAAAAGGTTAGAGTTATTGGCAACGTTGCTTCTAATTTCATAATGAAGAAAATAAAGCCTTTAGGGGCGAAGGCCATAATTCCTGTTCCCCCCTCAAAACTTGACCGGAAATTTCAGCCGGTATATGAGCTTTCAAAATTCATAGGAAAAAAAACCGGCATTCCTGTTGATTTTGATTACCTGATAAAAACAAGGGAAACCCCTCAATTGTTAAATATAGAAAAAGGGGAAGAAAGAAGGAAAATATTAAAAGATATATTTAAGATAAAAGATAGAAGGTATGAAGGAGAAAACCTGCTTCTTTTTGATGACCTATACAGTTCAGGTGAAACTCTAAAATCCATAACTGAAGTTTTAATTTCAGAGGGAAAAACTTCTGATATATATGTTTTAACTATTGCCAAAACCAGGGTACAAAAGTAGGATTATAGGATTTTTTCGATTGCTTTTAGCATGTCTGCTCTTGCAATTATTCCAACCAGTTTACCTTTTTTATCAATTACGGGTATTCTATTGATTTTATTTACAATCATTATATTTGCTAATTTGCTTATAGGGGTATTAGACTTCACAGTTTTTACGTCTTTAGTCATTATGTTTTTTACTTTTGATTCTAGCTGTTTTTGAAACTCTTTATCATATTTTTTTAAAGTTTCTTTGCTTTCAAAAAAAACATAATTTTCAAAGGGGCCAAAAAACAGGGGGAAGGGAGCTTGATTTCTCTGAAAAGTTAGGTCAGCTTTGGACACAATTCCTACCAGAACACCTTTGTTGTTTACCACCGGAACGCCGCTTATCTTGTTGTCCAGAAGAAGTTTAACCAGTTCTTTTACAGTGGCATTTTGGTTAATTTTTATTACATTTTTGTTCATGATATCTTCTGCAGTATACTGTCCCATTTACTATCTTCTCCTTATTTATGTTTCTATATTTATTATAAACCGATTTAGACAGTAATTGAAGGCTGTATATATACTTTTCAGTTCTTGAAATTAAAAAATTGTGCTGCTAGCATTAAATTAACTGAGGTGAAATATTTTTATGGAAGAATACACAGATTTTGAAAAATTGATCTATGTGTTGTCCAAGGAAAAAGGAATTAATTTCCTGTTAGGCCATATCGATACTGGAAAGACTACCTTCTCTAAAGAAATGATAAAAGCTTTTTTGAATAAAGGGGAAAAGGTTGGCTTTGTTGATAGTGATGTGGGGCAGTCTACTGCCGGTCCCCCAACTACCATAGGGGCTAAATTAGTTAAAAACAAGGAGGATATATATAATTTAGGCAAAGATTTTGAAAGCCTTTATTTTGTGGGATCCACTTCACCCCGGAGGAATTTTCTACCCATGGTGATAGGGACTTACAGCCTTTCAAGGGAGGTTAAAGGAAAAGCAGAATCTTTAGTAATTGATACAACAGGGTTAGTTCTTGGAAGCTATGGGCAGGTTTTAAAATATAATAAAATTAATTTCATAAAGCCAAGACACCTGGTGCTTTTTGAAAAAGAAGAAGAGTTAAAATATTACAAGGAAATGTTTTACCGGCAGAATTTTACAAAATTATATATACTTAAGGTTAAAGGCCTAGCCAAAGAAAAGAGTAACAAAGAGAGGGAAAAGAGAAGAAAAGAAAAATTTAGCCAGTACCTAAATGAAGCATCAGAGGATTTAATAGATCTGGAAAGCGTGGGCACTTTTCCCCCAAAGGAATTTTTTTTAAATAAGGTAAAGGAGTTTAATGTAGTTGGATTAGAGGATATAAATAATCGGTGCCTGGGAATTGGAATTTTTTTAAATGCTGACAAAAACAGCTTGAAAATATATACGCCAGTTGAAAGCAGGAAGGTAAAGTTTTTGAAGCTAGGTGGAATTAGGATAAATAAAGAGGCGAAAAGTCATGAGTAATGCCCAGAAGATAGCAGGTGAAATATATAAAAGTAGGAGGGTATGTGTGCTGACTGGAGCTGGGATATCTACTGAAAGCGGAATACCTGATTTCAGGAGCCCTGGAACTGGGCTCTGGTCCAGGTTTGATCCCAACATACTTTCAGCGGATTCTCTGCTAAGGGATCCGGAAAAATTTTATAGCAAAGGTCTTAAGGTTTTAAAGAGTATTGGAAAGATAAAGGAAGCCGAACCTAATATAGGGCATAAAGTGCTAGCAAAACTGGAAAAGGAAAATTACATTGATTGCATAATTACTCAGAATATTGATGGTTTGCACAGAAAAGCTGGTTCAAAAAAGGTATATGAAGTACATGGCAATTTAAGGGATGCATATTGCATGTCTTGTGGGAGAAAATATAGCTTTAGCGATATAATAGAAAAGATAAAAATTGGCCAGATGCCCCCGCAATGCGGCAGTTGCAATGGAACCATAAGGCCGGATGTGGTCCTTTTTGGGGATGTACTTAATGAAAGTTACAGCCAAGCTGTAAAGGAAGTTGAAAAGTGTAACTTGCTTGTTATAGTGGGGTCAAGCCTTGAAGTAAGCCCCGTAAATTATTTACCGGATTTAGCTGCCAGGTATATAATCATAAATAGGGAGCCTACTTCTTTTGACAGAGATGCCTTTATTTCCTGGCAGCAGCAGGCTGGCAAGGCTTTGGAAATGATATATAATGCGCTTAAAGAATATGAAAAAAAAGGTTAATGTATCATTATTTTTAATTTCTTTTTCTGTTTTCCTTTATCAGGTATGTCTACTTAGAATACTTTCTATTTCTGACTTTTATCATTTTGCGTTTTTAATTGTAAGTGTTGCTCTTCTAGGATTTGGAATAAGCGGAAGCTTTTTGTATTTCTTTATCAATAAAATTAGCAATCCCCGGGTTTGCTATATTATCTTTTCGGCCGGTTTTTCAGTTTCCATTATCTTGAGCTTTCTAGTAATAAATCTGGTGCCCTTTGATTCATTTAAGATTGCCTGGGAGCTGAAGCAGTTGTTTTACCTTTTTATATATTACCTTTTTTTAATAGCTCCCTTTTTTTTCGGAGGTTGTTTTATAGGTTATGTTTTTTACAATCTTGAAAAACCTTCTTTAACCTATTTTTTTAATTTAATTGGTTCTGCAGCAGGGGCCCTCGCTTTCCTTGTCTTGCTGCCCGCTACTGGAAAAACAGGAGTTATTCTGCTGGCAAGCATATTGGGTATTGTCTCCTTAATTATTTTAACCTCTAAGGGTTACGCAAAGATATTGGTATTATTTTCAACAGTTTTTGTAATTGTGGTTTTCCTCCTTTGTATTTTTTTCCCCCAGATCTGGGACATAAGGATATCCCCCTACAAGAGCCTGGCTACAGCTCTCCGTTACCCTGATTCAGAATTGGCATACTCTTCTGAGAACTCTTCGGCAAAAATAGATATTGTAAAAAGTGAAAATATCAAATCAGCTCCAGGAATTAGCCTAAAGTACCAGGATGTTCCACCCCCACAGCTGGGTTTAACCGTAGATGCTGACAATTTATCCCCTATAACAAAGTATTCTAAAGAAAGGCTGGATTTCCTGGATTTCCTTCCCCAGTCCCTGTTTTTTGGTTTGGGAAGGGATTATGAGAATATATTAATCGTTGAGCCAGGAGGTGGCCTTGATGTTTTGGCTTCAGAATATTTTGTTGGTTCAAATATCTATGTGGTGCAGAATAACGTGCTTATAACAGAAGCATTAAAGGGTTATTTTTCCAGTTACAGCGGGGATATATATAACAAGGAAAACATAACCGTAATAAATGACTCAATTAGAAACTTCTCTAAAATTACTGATAAAAAATTTGACCTTATTATATTAAGTCTTTCTGATAGCTATCATCCAATTTCTTCAGGGGCATATAGCTTGAATGAAAATTACCTCTACACAAAGGAAAGTTTAGCTGATCTTATAAAGATAGCTGACAACAAGGGAATAGTTGCGGTTACCAGGTGGGTACAGTTTCCTCCCAGTGAAAACTTAAAAATCTTATCCACTTTTATAGAAAGCATTGAAGATGCCGGTATTAAAGATATCACAGATAAAATTTTTGCTTTCAGATCCTGGTCAACATTTACCACTATGTTTAGCAAAACCAGTTTCAGCAGTAAAGAAGCCGGTACATTAAAACAGAAAACCGGCAGCTTGAATTATGACCTTGTTTACTATGAGGGTATGAAAATAGAAGAGGCAAATAAGTACAATAAGCTCGATGAGCCTTATTTTCACAAGTACTTTAAAAAAATTTTAGAAGGCAACAACCAGCAAAGGCTTTCCTTCTATGACCAGTATTATTTTAACATAGAGCCGACTTCAGACAATAATCCCTATTTTTATAATTTCTTTAAATTCAGGCAAGTCCCTGATATTGTAAAATATTTCGGCAAATCAACCCAGCCTTTTGGAGGGGGAGGATACCTTATACTTATTGCTGCCCTAGTTATTTCAATAATACTTTCTGCACTATTAATCCTATTTCCATTGAGGGTTAAAAATATCAGGCTAAGGCTAAAAGGGAACTACCCCTACCTCATTTATTTTCTATCTATCGGGCTTGGCTTTTTCTTTATAGAGTTGCCATTTATTCAGAAATTTATACTAATTCTGGGGAAGCCTGCTTATTCCCTTTCTGTAATACTTTTTAGCATAATGCTTTTTGCAGGTATTGGAAGCTTTGTTACCAGCAGGTACAGGGTAAATATCAACTGGACAATTCCCATTCTCTTTGTCTATGTTATATTATTTGTTTTCACCTTTAGGCATTTAAGCAGTTTTATGTTGTCAAGAGTCCTGTGGCAAAGGTTTCTGTTAACCGTGCTGTTGGTAATGCCTGCAGGATTTCTTATGGGAATGCCTTTTCCCCTGGGAATAGCCAGGGCAAAGGTAGAAAAGCCGAATATAGTACCCTGGCTATGGGCTATTAATGGGTGTGCCTCGGTTATAGGATCTATTGCTGCAGTAATAGTTTCACTTCATCTGGGATTCTTGGTGGTTATTGGAATATCAGGGCTCCTGTATATTTCTGCCATGGTGGC
>JBNJCV010000067.1:0-9056 GCA_051744245.1 Actinomycetota bacterium
AAAAACCAGGAAAAAATCCAAAGGCTTCTGCAGGGCTTTATACCTGCAGGTGAAACCCTTATAGCCATACAGGAACAGTCGCTAAAAAAAGAGGCTGCAACAGAAAGTAAGGTATATATCCTGACAGATAAGAAAATTATATATATGGAGATATCTAAGATAGATATTTTTCTAAAATGCTATCCCTTAAATAACCTCATAAACTACCAGGTGGAAAGAGACCTAACACAGGGAACAGATCCTCTGGATCCTTCAAATATTATGAAGATAAAAATAACGCTTGGAAACAACAGCAGCATTATTTTCAGGTTTGACAAGGACAGGGATGAAAAAAACTATTTTACCTCCCTTACTGGTGAGAAAATGGCTGCTTTAAATTTTGTTACCAAGCTAAACCATTTGCTTTCCCGGCAAAATTAATAGTGGCAGTATTCCTGCTGTCAATGACCGATTAAAAGGTAAAACCCTTTTCTTTGGACAAACTATTACACGCATCAACAACTCTTAAGTCATATAATTTATCCCTGTTTTTATTGATTTCCTCCAAAGCAGTATCTATTCCCAAAGCCGGCCTGTATGGGCGGTGGGAGGTCATTGCTTCTACCACGTCTGCTACTGCCAGTATTTTTGCTTTATCCAAAATCTGCTTATCTTCTAGGCCCTGGGGGTATCCAGACCCATCCAGCCTTTCATGGTGCTGGAGGATGATATCTTCAATTGGCTCATCAAATTGAATTTTCTCAATAATTTCATAACCGTGCCTGGGGTGAAGCTTTATTAACTCAAATTCAATTCTGCTTAATTTGCCTGGCTTTACCAGTATAGAGCCTGGAACAAATATCTTGCCTATATCATGAAGAAGGGCAGCAGTTTCTAAGGTTTTTACATCCTTGCTCTCAAACCCAAGCTCCCTGGCTATTGCTTCAGCAAGGATTGCCACCTTTTCCTGGTGGGAATGGGTATAGGGATCTTTTATCTCCAATATGCTGCTAACTGCATCTATGGTATTTCCAAATAATGTTTGCACCCTTTTGTAGTTTTCTTTCTGTTTCTTTTGGGCTTTCACCTTTTCAGTAACATCTGAAAGGTAGTGAAGATATAATTTTTTTCCGTCTCTGGTTTTAACTTTGGTATCATAAACTCCTGCACTATACCACTTCTTACTTTCTTGGTCATAGATAACCTTTTCAGCTTCATCTAAATTATTTTCCACACAGTATTCAAGCGGGCAACCTTTATAGGGATGGTCCAAGCCGTGGACTGCCCTTGGGCAGTACTGCCCAACAGCATCTGCCGTGTTTTCCCCAAATAAAGGTGTCATTTTTTTATTACACATTTGCACGTAATGGGTTTCATCCACCAGCATCATATAATAAGGGAAGGTATCCAATAATTTTTGGACATCCAATCCATTTTTTCCATTAATGTTTAAATTTTTAGCCTTTTCTACCATAACCCGTTACCCTTTAACTTTAATAGTAGCATTATTATATTAATTTATTAACTAATTTTTCAAGTAAAATATAAAAATTTGTATTAATAAAATAATATTTTACTTTAGAAAATTTTCTAACCTTAGCCCCGATATTGCTGCTAATGAACTTTTTATAATACCTTGTTTAAACTGAAGTATTTAAAGGGTGACCTTCATGCAGAAAGAAAAATTGGTGGAATGGCTTAATGACAGCCAAAACTATGATATTAGAGATTTTATATTACAATAACTACTTTTAAAATAAAAAATCACCATAGGACGTCTTTAAAATGCTATGACCAAAAAAGTCAGCAGCCTGCCTATTTTCTCTTCAATCCCTTAAGTGAGCCAATGGCCTGGATAACTTTCCTGGTTTCCTCAGATATCTCCTGCACTATATCATGTTTTCTGGAAACTTCCTTTACTGCTTTCTCTTTTTCCTTTTCAGTGGTCTTTATAGCCCTTCCGGTAATGATATTTACATCATTTTCAAAAAACTCCATATACCCTTTCTGGACAGCAACATATTCGCTCTTGCTTCCAACCTTGTACTTAACTATGCCAACCTTTAGCTGGCACACTATAGGTATATGGCCAGGCAACAGTCCCATGCTACCCTCTACCGAAGGCACGCTAATGTAATCCACTTCCCCTTCAAATATTTTCTGTTCAGGGCTAACTATAGAAGCATGTATCTTCTTCTTATCCATTTCTATCAACCCTCTTCTTCTTTTTGCATTTTCTCTGCCTTCTTCTCAGCCTCTTCAATGGTACCCACCATATAGAATGCCTGCGCTGGATAACCATCATATTTTCCGTCTATAATTGCCTTAAAACCCTTAACGCTTTCTGCTACACTAACATACTTTCCCTCTTTTCCAGTAAATTGTTCAGCCACAAAGAAAGGCTGGGAAAGAAACTGCTCGATTTTTCTTGCCCTCTGTACCGTTAACTTATCTTCTTCTGAAAGCTCATCTATTCCCAGGATAGAAATTATATCCTGCAACTCCTTATTCCTCTCTAATATTTCCTTTGCTTTCCTTGCCACATTATAGTGTTCCTGGCTAACAACCTCAGGGTCAAGGATTCTAGATGACGAAGCCAAAGGGTCCACTGCAGGATACAAACCCCGCTCAGAGATATGCCTGGAAAGTACCACGGTTGAATCCAGGTGGGCAAAAGTAGTAGAAGGCGCAGGATCAGTCAAGTCATCTGCAGGCACATAAACTGCCTGTACCGAAGTTATGGATCCCTTCTTGGTTGAAGTAATCCTTTCCTGGAGTTTGCTCATTTCACTTGCCAGCGTAGGCTGGTAACCAACAGCAGAAGGCATTTTCCCCAAAAGAGTTGACACCTCCTGGCCAGCCTGAATGAATCTGAAAATATTATCTATAAACAGCAGCAAGTCCTTTCCTTCATAATCCCTGAAATATTCAGCCATGGTTAGTGCAGTAAGCCCCACCCTAAGCCTTGCTCCAGGTGGCTCATTCATCTGGCCAAATACAAGGGCAGTGTTATCCAAAACCCCTGAGTTCTTCATCTGCAGCCATAATTCATTGCCTTCCCTGGTTCGCTCACCCACTCCCCCAAACACTGAAAGGCCCTTATGCTCAATGGCTATATTATGGATAAGCTCCATAATCATTACAGTTTTTCCCACTCCTGCACCGCCAAACATGCCAATCTTTCCACCTTTGACAAACGGACATAAGAAATCTATAACCTTAACCCCAGTTTCAAAAAGCTCTGCCTTGGTATCAATATCCCCTATTCCTGGTGCCTCCCTGTGGATAGAAAGTCTTCTCTTAGCATCTACTTTCTTTTTCTTTAGGTCCTTTGTCTCCCCCAGCACATTAAAAATCCTTCCCAGTACTTCATCACCCACAGGTACCCTGATGGGTTTTTCTGTACTTATTACTTCCATGCCTCTGGCAAGCCCATCAGTTAAAGACATGGCTACAGCCCTTACCCTGTTATTTCCAATAGACTGCTGAACTTCAGCAACTATCTTCTCCTTATTGCCTGTACCATCATCAGGCTTGTAAATTTCCAGGGCAGTATAAATTTCAGGAATTTTCCCCTTAGAAAACTCTATATCCAGCACTGGACCCCTTATACTTATAATTACGCCTTTGCCTTCTATATCATTCATAAATTGTTAACCACCCCTGTATCACTCATAAGCCTCAGTTCCTGAAACTACTTCGATTATCTCACTGGTAATTTCTTCCTGCCTCAGCTTATGGTATTTTTTGGTTAAGGTTTTAATTAATTCATCCGAGTTATCGCTCGCTTTCCTCATTGAGGTCAGCCTTGCGCCTATTTCACTGGCAGTAGACTCAAGCAATACCCCATACATTCTGGTAAATATATATTCTGGAACAATAGACTGGACAATATCTGAAAGCGAGGGCTCATAATAAAAATCTGGTATATATCTGCACACCATACCATCACCTTCTTTGCTTTTCTTTTCTTCCATATGTTCCCTTATTGGTATTGGAAGTATCTGCATGGTAGTTGGTAGGTGTGATACCGGATTTATGAATCTAGTGTAGTTAATGATTACCTTATCTATATCACCCACAATATATCTTGAGATAAAATCCCTCGATATTTCCCTGGCATCCAAAAATTTAGGCCATTCAGAAAGATGCTCATAAACTTTAGCTAGCCTATACCCTGCGTACTGAAAATGATTCTTACCCTTGGTTCCAATTATATCAAGCTTAACTTCTTTTCCTTCCCCTTCAAATTTTCTAATCTGGCCCTTCATCAAATTAATTATATTTGAATTATATGCCCCGCATAAGCCCCTGTCTGCAGTAATTCCAATTAAAAGCACTGCCCTTTCCGGTTCCCTTACCCTGACCAGGCGGTCATCAAGGATCTCTCCACAAAATCCCAAATTGTAAAGGAAATCCGCTACTTTCTCTATAAATGGCCTTGCTTCCTCTATTCTCTTCTGCGCTTTCTTTATCCTTGCAGAAGCAATCATCTGCATAGCTTTAGTAATTTGGCGGGTGCCTCTTATGTTTTCAATTCTTTCCTTTACTTCTCTTCCCTTAACCATTTAATCTTCCCCGCTCTTTGTAAAATCAGACTTAAATTCCTCAAGTGCACCCTTTAAGCCTTCTTCTACCTGGTTATCAATTTTTTTTCCCTTGTGTAGCCTGTCTACAATTTCTTGGTGGGATTTGTACATATAAGGTATAAATTTATTTTCAAACTTTTTAACTTCACTGACTGGAATATCATCTAAAAACCCGTGGGTGAGGGCAAAAAGTATAATAACCTGGTCCTCTACAGGCATAGGCTTATATTGTTCCTGCTTTAATACTTCTACTGTCCTTTCACCCCTTTTTACCTGTTTTTTTGTTTCCTTATCAAGCCCTGTGCCAAATTTAACAAAAGTCTCAATTTCCCTGTACCTTGCCAGGTCAAGCCTTAACATTCCCGCAACTTTCTTCATTGCAGGTGTCTGGGCACTGCCCCCAACCCTTGATACAGACATTCCAGCATTTATAGCAGGCCTTATCCCTGCATTAAAAAGGTCTGTATCTAGATATATCTGCCCGTCGGTAATTGAAATAAGGTTCGTGGGTATATAGCTTGAAATATCTCCCCCTTTTACCTCCACTATAGGTATGGCGGTAAGGGAACCCCCCTTTAACTTATCTGAAAGCTTGGCCGAACGCTCCAAAAGCCTGGAATGGATGTAAAATATGTCTCCCGGATAAGCCTCCCTTCCTGGAGGCCTCCTTAAAAGCAGGGAAAGCTCCCGGTAGCTAACTGCATGCTTGGATAAGTCGTCATACATTACCAGGGCATGCTTTCCCTCATGCATAAAGTGCTCACCCATAGCACATCCTGCATAAGGGGCAATATACTGCAATGCTGCCGGAAACTTAGCAGAAGCAATAACCAGGATAGTATGGTCCATGGACCCGGCCTCTTCAAGCTTATCTGCAATTCTAGCGGCAATGGAAGTTTTCTGGCCGATAATTACCAGTATGCAATATAGGTCCTTTCCCTTCTGGTTCATTATGGTGTCTATAAGGATTGCAGTCTTTCCAATCCTGCGGTCTGAAACTATTAATTCCCTCTGGCCCCTGCCAATAGGAACCATGGAATCTATTGCCTTTATGCCAGTCTGCAGCGGCTCTTCTACTGGCTGCCTTTCTACTGCCTCAGGGGCTTTAAATTCGATTGGCCGGTGGTGTTTTGCCTTTATAGGACCTTTTTCATCTAAGGGGCGCCCCAAAGGATCCACTATCCTTCCTACAAGCTCTTCACCTACAGGAACTCTCAATACCTTGCCGGTCCTTTTTACAATATCACCTTCCTGGATAGTTCTGCTTTCCCCCAGTATAATGCCGCCTATATCGCCTTCATCCAAATTAAGGGCAAGACAGTAAATATCTCCGGGAAGTTTCAGCATCTCCCCAGCCACAGCTTTACCCAAGCCGCCAATCCTTATTATTCCGTCACCTGCTTCCAGCACCTTTCCAACTTCCTCAACCCTTGATTCGGCTTTGTATTTTTCCAGATTTTTACTTATTAGGCCAGCTATCTTGTCAGCCCCTATATTAAGTGCCAAGCTCTTCACCCCGCAGCTCTATAGATTTTAAATCATCTTTTAGCTGTTCCATCTTATTCTTTATACTCAGGTCAATTATTTCATCCTTAATTTGTATAATGATTCCACCTATTATGGACTTATCCACAATGTTTTTTATCCTCACATCTAAATTTATTTTCCCTTTAACCTTTCTATTTATCTTAGAAATTGTCTTTTTGTCCAGCTTAACCGCGCTAACAACCTCTACATCCACCTGTTTTCTAAATTTATTTACCAGTCCGGAATATTCCCGGCAGATACCATCAATCCCATCTAAAAGCTCCAGGGATATAATAGCCGAAGCTACAGCTTTTATAGCCGGAGTAGCATTTTCTCCCAGCACTTCGAATAAATTACTTATTCTTTTTACTTCAGGGATAGTCTTATCAGATAAGAGCTCCTTTAATTTAACATTGGAATCCAGCATATCCCTCAGTGCCTCCAGTTCCTGCTCTAATTTTTCAATACTGTTTTCTGCCCTGGCAATATTCAGGAAAGACTTAGCCAGATAAGCGGTGCTGTTTTTGCCCTTGTTAACCATTTAGATTTTTTCTACCTCTTTTAAGCTATCTTCTATAATTTTTTTATGGTCCTTTTTAGAAATGCTTTTAGATATCATCTTCTCAGCTACATCCAATGAAATCTCTACAATTCTATCCCTGATTTCTTCCAATGATTTCTCTTTTTCCCTATCTATTTCCTCTCTAGCATCCCTTAATAATTCCCTGGCTTTCTCCCTGGCTTCCTTCTCTATATCTTTCTTTATCTTCTGGGCCTCAGCCTTGCTGTCTTCAATTATCCTTTTTGCCTTTTCCCATTCTTTTTCTAGTTCTTTCTTTTGCTTATCCAATATCTCCTGGGCTTCTTCTTTTTGCCTCTCAGCATCATCAATCTTTTCCCTTATCTTCTCTTGTCTTTTACCTGTGATATTGTTGATAGGCTTGAAGGCAAATTTCCATAACACCAATACCAAAATTCCAAAAACAATTATGGACCAAAAGATGGTGCTAGCCATGGGATTTATAATTTGTAGCACTTCTTCCAATTTCTCACACCTCTTTAAATTAAACCTAAGTCACAAAAATCAACAGAAAAGCTATAACTAATGCATAAAGGGCAATGGCTTCCGCAAAAGCTATCCCTATAAACATTGCAGTCTGTATCTGTCCTGCTGCCTCAGGCTGCCTTGCTATTCCATCCAGGGCTTTCCCCACCAAATTTCCAATAGCAAGCGCCGGGCCTATTGCCCCTATGCCTATTGCAAAACCTGCTGCTAAAACTGCAGCCGTATGAGCATCCATTTATATCCTCCTTAACTAATGCTTTTCACTTATTGCCTCGCCAATGTACATTGAAGAAAGTACAGCAAAAATATAGGCCTGTATGGCCCCTACAAAAATCTCAAATACATTCATAGCCACAGCAAAAGGAACTGAAGCCAAAGCTATGAAATAGTTTTTAAAATATATTATCAGACCTAGCGTTACAAAAATAATTACATGGCCTGCAAGCATGTTTGCAAATAACCTTAGAAACATGGAAAAGGGTTTGGCCACCTCGCTGACGATCTCAATGGGCACCACAATTACATACATCCAGGAAGGGACCGCAGATGGCGCAAAAGTTCTTACCATGCCCCTGAAGCCGTTTTGTACCACATTGGTAATTTGCACCGTAAAAAACACAATAACTGCCAAAGTCAGGGGGACTACGGGGTTGGCAGTGGGTATATATACGCCTGGTATGAGACCGATTAGGTTATTGGATAGCACAAACACAAAAATACCTGCCACAAACGGCCACCACTTATCCCCAGCTTTCTTTCCCATCATATTATATACCAGGTACTTTTTTATAAAGTATATGATAAACTCGGCTACTGTTTGCCGCTTGCCGGGAATAATTTTTGGCCTCATGACCAGAAAGTAAAATAAGGCAAAGGAAAGAACTGCTGCTCCTGCCATGGAAACCGTAAGGTTGGTAATGGATATATCAATTCCAAATACCTTTATGGGCACGAGCACCTTAAGGTGAAAATGCTCCAGGACTTTAAAGGTTCCTTCCTCCACCGGTTTCCCTTCCTATTTTCTAAAAATCATTCCCTTATAGATTATAATAATCTCAAGGCCTAAAAACATTGTAAACAATATGGCAAAAGATATAAAGAAAGCTGAAATATTAACCGGGACAAACATGGTGATGATAAAAAACATTATCCCCAAAAATACAAGCTTTCCGTAAAAAACAAAAGTTGTAAGCTGCAAAGCTTTCCTGTCCTGCTTCTTGTATATATACCGGTAAATATAAATGGTGGCCACAAACAAGCCGTAAACTAATATTTCACTCAGAAGGACAGATAAAAATAACTCCCGGTAGAACATAAAAAAGACTATTATGGCCGCCAGAACTAACAAGACTCCGCTAATAATATTAACTTTAGAAGTTAGGTCTAGCTTTGCCATAAGCTTACAAGTCCAGCTTTATAATCTCTATTCCTGCTTCCTTTAGCAAGTCCATTGCCAGGCGGTCAGGATAACTTTCAGTATGGTAAATTGCCCTTATCCCGCTATTTATGATCATCTTGGCACACATAACACATGGCTGGGTAGTGCTATAGATAACGCTTTCCTTAATTTGTACCCCGTGGTATGCAGCCTGCAGGATTGCATTCTGCTCCGCGTGCAATCCCCTGCAAATTTCATGCCGCTGGCCGGAAGGTATGCCCAGTTCCTGTCTTAAGCAGGTGCCAATTTCAAGGCAATTTTCTACTCCCATGGGTGCTCCGTTATAGCCCGTGGTAAGTATCCTCTTATTCTTGACCAAAATAGCGCCCACTTTCCGGCGGAGGCAAGTTGACCTGGTTGCTACCTGCCTGGTTATTGAAATAAAGTACTCATCCCAACTGGGACGCTGATCATTCATATACTTTCCTAGGGGTAATGTTTAATATAAGAATTAATT
>JBNJCV010000068.1:0-9009 GCA_051744245.1 Actinomycetota bacterium
AAATTCCCCGGAAGGAAATGGGAAGACAAAAAAATCAAGGAAATTATGGAAGAAATGGATGAAGAATAGTCTAGCCAATAAATTTCTTATACCACTGCAAGGTATCTCTTAAAGATTCTTTAAAAGGCCTGGCCTTAAATCCAAGTTCTTTTTGGGCCCTTTCGCAGCAAATATAAGAGTTGCTCCTAATGGTTGCCAGAGAATATCTGGTAAACTGGGGTTTTGCCCTACTTAAATAATAGTATAACGTAGTGAAGTGGGAAGCAATGCTGGCTAAAGAATTGGGCAGCTTGTATCTTGGCTCCGGGATACCGGTAATTTCATTTAACATTTTTAAAAGGCTGTCCATGTCTACCCTGTTGCTGGAGAGTATATAGGTTGTGCCTTTTCTTGCTTTTTCTGCTGCCAGTATGTGGGCAGCCGCCACATCCCTTACGTCTATATAATCATAAGCCCCGTCTATGATAAATTTTAGATTTCCCTTAAGGTAGTCAATAAAAAATTGTCCAAGCAGGGAAACCTTGTAATCATAGGGCCCTATAAAAGCTGTAGGGCACAATATTATTGCATCAAGGCTATCTCCTGCTGCCTTTTTTATTTCCAGGCTGGCTTTAGCCTTGGTCCTGTCATAGGCGCCCCTGGGATTGCAGGGATCAAAATCTATTTTTTCATCTATTAATGTGCCTATGGGGGTATCCCTTAAAGCATGTATGGAGCTAGTGAAGATAAGCCTTCTTACATTATTTATTTTGCAAGCTTTTACCACATTCCTGGTTCCTTCTAAATTTACCTGCTCAAGCCTTTTTTCATCCCCGGGCATTATTGATATTTCTGCTGCCATGTGGTAAACATGTTCTATATTTTTAGCGGCAGTTATCAGGGAATTCAGGTTAAGGATATCTCCATAGCTTTTTTCAAGGGGCAGGCTATCCAGGCATGAATTATCAGAGCTTTTTCTAAGTAGAACCCTTACTTTTTGGCCCCTATTTAAGA
Organism: Actinomycetota bacterium; assembly: GCA_051744245.1. GTDB lineage: Bacteria > Actinomycetota > Humimicrobiia > Humimicrobiales > Humimicrobiaceae > M55B165. The sequence continues at coordinate 994 of JBNJCV010000068.1, forward strand.
GTTGCCTGACCAGTGCATTTCCTGAATGGCCGGTAGCGCCTATTACTAAATCCATTTAACTGGTAAAGGTAAGTTTACATTTGCTGCTTCCATGGCAGATCCTTTCAGATATTTTTAATTTTATGTCGGTACCGAATTCTTTTGCCAGCACTGAATATTCTGTATTGCAAATTAGGGAACCGATTTTTCCTGAAAGGCTTTCCCTGCCGGATTTTTGCATTAAATTATGCCAAGGACACCGGAAAATCATGACCTCGAGACTTTCCCCGGCTTTTGAGATATTGTAATTAAAGCTGTCTAGTTCAAGTTTTGCCTCCAGGCATTCATACAATGATTCAATGCCCTCTTTTAGGCCTAGCCTGTCTTTTAAGAACCGGGCCTGGATTTTTGGCAGTATTTTCCATACTTCATTGTCAAGCTCAAGGGCTTTGTCAAAGCCATACTTTTCCTCAACCTTAATGAACCACAAGCCATCTGCTTTTACATAGCTGTTATAGTAGTAATCTATTATGTCATTTTTGCATAGCTTCATATATTTAGATGATTTTATTAGTTTTTAGGTAAATATACAAATTTTTTTAGGTATTTATCAGAAGAGACCTAAAAAATATTTTGCTTAACTTTTTTTTTATTTATAATAGTTAGTATTATCTCTAAATTCGGAGGTTTTATGGGCTTGCTGGACATTTCCTATATTATCTCATTTCTTATTAACATTGGATTGCCCATAGGGCTGGCTGTATTTGTCTGGAAAAAATTTAAGGTATCATGGGCTATATTTTTTCTGGGGATGGCTTTGTTTTTAGTGTCCCTGGCAAGGATTCCCTTAAACGGGTATGTAACTAGCCTAATCAGGCAGAATTTTAATTCCTACATCATATATAATGCCTTGTTTGCTTCCTTTACCGCAGCCCTGTTTGAAGAAGGAGTAAGGGTTCTGGGGCTGGGGCTGATTGTTAGGCAGAAAAATTATTTTAAAGGTTTAATGTATGGGATAGGCCATGGTGGTGGTGGAGAGGCAATGGTTTTTATTGGTTTTACAGGCATTGCAAATTATGTAATATATAAATTATTTCCTGGAATTATTCCCGGGTCCGAGGCGCTTGGAAATATACAGTGGTACCTTCCGCTGGTTGGCTCTCTGGAGCGCATTTTTGCCATAGCTATCCAGATATTTCTATCGGTGCTGGTCATGCATGCATTTATGAGTAAGAAATATTATTTTATTGCCATTGCTTTTTTCTTTCATTTGTTGGTAGACTTTGTGGCTATATATGTAAATAACGAGTTTGGAATTGCTGCTGCTGAGATAACTGTATTTTGTTTTGCAGTAATTGCTGTAGTGTTAACGGTCCTCTTGAGGCCTAAAAATTTTAATTCTTTTAAATTATAGATACAGGGATTAGTAATTTATAAAGAGGGGAAAATGCAAAATTATACTAAAGCAAAGAACAGGGTATATGAGATTTTAGAAAAGTCAGATCCAGAAGACATTGTAGGAAAAATAGTAGATATTTTCCTGATAGTGCTGATAACCTTAAATGTCTTTGCTATTGTTCTTCAGTCTGTAGTGGGAATATTGGTTAAATATTATATTGTATTTAGAATTTTTGAGATTTTTTCGGTAGCTGTATTTACTATAGAGTACCTGCTCCGCTTATGGTCATGTAATGCTACAGGGGAATACAGAGGCATTGCGAAGGGGAGGGTAAAATTTGCCCTATCCCCCATAATCATGATTGATTTTCTGGCTATTCTACCCTTCTACCTTCCTTTAGTCATTGCTGTTGACTTAAGGTTTTTAAGGGTATTAAGGTTGTTTAGGCTGTTTAGGATTTTTAAATTCAGCCGGTATTTTGAGGCCATGAATATCCTTGGGAAGGTGTTAAGAAAAAAAAGAGGTGAACTAATTATAACCTTGTTTACAGTTTTCTTGCTCCTGATTATAGTCTCAGGGTTCATGTTTCAGATTGAAAGCAGGGCCCAGCCAGATCAATTTTCTAGCATACCAGTGGCAATGTGGTGGGGAATATCTGCAGTAACCCCGGTTGATTTCGGATTAAGGCCTGTCACTACCCTGGGTAAAATTTTAAGCGCAACAGTTGCCTTCCTGGGAATAGGGCTATTTGCTTTGCCAGCTGGAATTATTAGTTCTGGCTTAACCGAAATTATGAGAAACAAAAAGAAGAAAATTAAATGCCCAAGCTGCGGGGAAGAAATTTATATAAATGATGAATGACCTAAATTATATAAAAAGAAAATTAGAAAAAATTCCCAGGGTAAACCTGATCAGTTTGCCCACCCCTTTAGAGAAACTGGACAATTTGGCCGGAAAGCTTGAGGGTCCTGATGTTTATTTAAAAAGGGATGACATCATAGGTGGAAATAAGATGAGGAAACTGGAGTTTTTAATGGCTGATGCTCTCCAGAAAAAGAAAAGAAAAATAATAACCTTCGGCTCAGTTGAATCAAATCACACCAGGGAAGTTTCCGTGGTCTGCAATAAGCTGGGGCTTAAGCCTATAATTTTTGTTACAAAAGAAAAGGAAATAAAAAAGCAGGGAAATTACCTCCTGAACCGGATACTGGGAGCAGAAATTAAGATACTGGATCCTTTAAAGCCAGGACCAGCTGAAAAAGGGGGGCCAAGCACTATTGACCAATTAAGCAGGGCTTTAATAGAGAAAATACCGGATAGCCTGAGGAAAGATGACTATTACATAATACCGGTGGGAGGTTATGTGGCCCTCGGGTCTGTGGGTTATTTACTGGCTGCTCTTGAAATGTATGACCAGTGCAAGAGAAAAAATATAAATATAGATTATGTAGTGACTGCAGTAGGTACCACGGGGACTTTTACCGGTCTGCTTTATGGCCTGTCCTTAATTAACAAAATTGAAAATAGGAATATTAAATTACTGGGAATTAGTGTTACGGGTCCCCAAAAAAAATCATATGGAAGTATTATGAAAAGATGCGATAAAATAGGTTCTATGGTTGGCTATCCTGCCGGGATAGAAAAAAAAGATATTAAGATTATAGACAATTACCAGCCAGGATACGGCATTCCCAGCTCAGGTGCAGTAGAAGCCATAAAATTAGTAGCACGGAAAGAAGGGGTGTTTTTGGACCCGGTTTATACAGGAAAAGCCATGGATGGACTGATAAAATGTATAAGCAGTAATATGTTTAAAAAAAGCAGCAGTATTGTATTTATTCATACTGGAGGTTTTCCCTCTTTATTTTCATTTAGCAGGTATTTTTAGATTATGTTACAGAAAGCATATTTGCCAATAATAATAGCAGTTTCTTTTATTATTGTAGCCTATCTGGCAATGATGACATACAGGTTTTTAAATCAGTCCAGATACGTATATTTTCCTACCCGCAGGATACATTCAACCCCTAAAGACATAGGCTTAGAGTATGAGGATGTTTATATTAGAACAGTGGACGGGGTAAACATAAATGGCTGGTTTATAGATTCAGGAAATCCGGTTACGGTATTATTTTTTCATGGCAATGGGGGAAATATTTCAGATAGACTTGCCCTGATAGAAATATTTAGAAAAATCGGGCTTTCCACCTTTATAATTGACTACCGGGGTTACGGTAAAAGCGGGGGAAAGCCTACAGAAGCTGGAACCTACCGGGATGCGGAAGCAGCCTGGAATTATCTGGTGGATGAAAAAAAGATAAACCCTTCTGAGATAATATTGTATGGCAGGTCTTTAGGAGGACCGGTCGCTGCAAATATAGCCTCCAGTTTTAATCCACGGGCGCTAATACTGGATTCTACTTTTACTTCCATTAAAGATATTGGCTCGGAGCTTTATCCTTACCTGCCGGTAAAAAAATTCTTCAAATATGACTATAATACCATTAGCTTTTTAGAAGGGGTAAGCTGCCCGGTACTGGTAATGCATAGCAGGGATGATAGTTACATTCCTATAAAACATGGCCAAAAAATTTACAATGCCATAAAAGGTCCCAGGGAATTTGCCGTAATCAAGGGGAGCCATAATAATGGCTTTTTGTTATCCGCAGATATTTACCTAAAAAAGATAGGAGCTTTTGTAGATTTAGCTGGAAAAGATAACCACTGAAAGTAGGATTTGTAGAAAGCAGCTTTAATATAAAGAATTGGGCTCTTTTAATAAGGGCAAAAAATAAAGTCTTTTCTATTTCTTCTCTTCTTTTTCCTTTTCTTTATCTATTTCTTTTGAAACCCTGACTTTAAACTTACAGTTAGCACAAGTCATAAATCCCTTTTTTATAGGTGCCCCGCATTCCGGGCAGAATATTTCATCTTCTTTTATTTTATTTGGCATATATAACTCCCTTTTTTTAAATATTATATCATTTTAGGAAGGATTTATTTAATAAAATTTGGAATGGTTGAAAATTTCTTATAAAATTATCATAGAATTGTTTTAGTAATTGCCTTTAAATTACCAGCCATGGAAAAGATAAAAAAATTTAAAATCCTTGCCCTTGGAATAGCGGCATGCGCTGTTTACTGGATTCTGGAATCAGCAATTGATTTCTACATTTTCAAGCGGGAGGAATGGATAAATTCTTTGCTTCCAGGAGAAGGCCATGAAATATGGATAAGAGTGGTAGTAATTGCATTAATTTTGGCCATTAGCCTATACCTGCAGGTGGTTTTTATAAGGATAGGGAACTTAAATGCGCGGTTGGAACATATAAAACAAGTATTTGCTTCTGTACAGGATGTTAACCAGATTATAGCCCGGGAACACCATAAGGATACATTACTGGAAAAGACATGTGCTACTTTAGTGAAAGACAAGGGCTTTTTTAATTGCTGGATAGCATTAAAGGGTAGAGGTGGAAACATAGAGAGGGTTTACAGCGAGGGCCTGGGAAAAGAATTTGGTGAAATTAAAAAACGCTTACATGAAGGCAAGATGCCTTATTGCATCAGGAAAGCTAGCAAGGCAGAAGGAGCTTTGTTTATCAGTACACCGGATAAAACCTGCCAGGGTTGCGGAATGTCTAAAAACTACACGGGAAGGGGATCGATGTGCACCAAACTTGAAAGGAGAGGCAAAATTTATGGATACCTGGTGGTTTCATCCCCAAAGGAATATATAGAAGACCCGGAAGAGAAGTCATTATTTGAAGAAGTAGCCGGGGATATAGAATATGCGCTGGAGAACATAGAGCTGGAAAATATTAGGAAAGAAAATGAAGAACGAATCGTTAACAGTGCCAGGAAGTTTAAAACTTTATTTAACAATATTAATGACGCGGTATTCATACATGACCTGGAAGGAAATTTTTTAGAAGTAAATGAAGTTGCTTGCAGTAGGCTTGGTTATAGCCGGGATGAATTTTTTGAAATGAGCCCAAGGGAGATAGATTCCCCAGAATATTCAACCTTAGTTGAAGAAAGGATAAAAGAGCTTAAGGAAAAAGGGGCTGTTTTTTTTGAAACGGAGCATGTTACAAAAAGCGGTAAAAAAATACCTGTAGAGCTTAACAGCAAAGTAATTGATTATGAAGGGCAAAAGGCAATATTGAGTGTAGCCCGGGATATAACTGAAAGGAAACAGGCAGAAAAAAAGATAGAGGAATTAGTATACTATGATCCACTGACCGGGCTTCCTAACAGAAGGCTTTTGGATGACAGGTTCAAGATGGCACTTGCCAGCGCTGAAAGGAATTCTAATATTATAGCTGTAACTATGATGGATTTAGATGACTTTAAAGACGTAAATGATAGCCTTGGCCATAATGTAGGAGATAAACTATTAAAGGAAGCTGCAAATAGGTTGGAAAAGATTTTAAGGAAAACTGATACCGTTGCCAGGCTGGGTGGAGATGAGTTTATTTTGCTAATACCCTCAGTAAAAAACAGAAAGGCTGTGGAGGCTGTAGCAAAAAAAATACTATCATCATTCAGGAAACCCTTTAAACTAAATGGCCAACATATAAATTCTACCATTAGCATTGGAATTGCAGTCTATCCTAATGACGGCAAAACCAAAGAAGAATTAACCAAGAAAGCTGATGCAGCAATGTACAGGATTAAAGGGAAAGGAAAAAACAGCTATTACTTTTATAGCAGCTAACCCCTTAAATCTTAAATTGTTTGAAATCCTCTGCGAGCAGGCAATTTTCTGAGGCCAGGCTTTCCAGCTCTTTTATTTCTTCAGCCCGCCAGCCCGGATAGATATGGGTTATTATTGTTTTCTTAGGCCTAGCTTTAGATATAAGTGTTTTTATATCCTGGGGAGACATATGCCCGGCTGCTTTCCTGCTGGTTGGAAAGGAGCATTCTGTAATTAGAAGGGTACAATTTTTTGCAAAGTTGATCAAAGGCAAACTGATGCCGGTATCCCCGGTATAAACTACAGAGGTATGGTTATGTTCAAACCGGAAAGCAACACTATCCTTGGTATGGTTTACCGGTCTGGTTTTTATAATTATATTTCCCTCACTTAAGGTATTGCGGGAAACAATGTTGATGTTAAAAGGAATGCTTTTCTGCTCTGGTTTTATATTATTCCCGTAGAAATTAATGATATATTTATAGTAACTAAAAACAGACTTTGGCATATAGGCTAAAATCTGTCTATCCTTACTTAAGGTAGGATCCCATTTCAGGGAGTGAAGAAGGGCAAGCAGGTTTCCTAAGTGCCCGGGTGATCACGGGTAATGGCTAATATGTCAATCTCATCTATTTTGTAGCCTAATTTCGCGTACCTATAAAGGGTGTCGGAACCTAAATCCAGCAGCATCTTTTTACCGCCTAGAAAAAGCAAAAAGCCGGGGCATCCTTTATCTGGTAAGATGGCTGTAGTTCCCGAGCCCAATACTATTACCTTATTTTCCATATGTTAATTATATCAGGGCCTGGTCTTATTAAAAGACCATAAGAATGGACAGATTGATTAAGGGACAGATATCTGGTAATTTTGGGTTATGGAGGAAATGGATAGGAAAATAAAGGATTTCTATGACCGTATTGCTAAATATTATGGTATGTTCAGCATATTTGAAGGAAAGTACCGTAATTTACTTATTTCAAAACTTAAAATAAGCAGTGCTGATAAGGTTTTAGATATTGGCTGTGGCACAGGGGAAGGAATAAAAACAGTACTTAAATATTTAAACAGGGAAGGTGCTGCCTATGGGCTAGACATATCTTCACAGATGATAAAGGAAGCAGAAAGGAAGATAAAAGGGGCAGAGGCCAAACTTGTAGTTGGGGATGCAAGAAAGATACCTTTTGAGGATGGTAAGTTTGACATTGTTATTTTAAGCTTTACCCTGGAATTATTTAAGGGGCGAGACATAGATAAGGTATTGGGTGAAGCAGGGAGGGTCTTAAAAAAAGGTGGAAAACTGGGTATTTTATCCCTGTCCAAGGATGGGAGAATGCAGATAATGAAAAAATTTTACATTTTTCTGCACCGCAAATTTCCTGCAGTATTTAATTGCAGGCCAATTGAAATATTAAAGTATTTATATGAAAATAATTACAGAGTGGATTATGAGGAAAATGTAAAGGTGTATTTACTGCCCGCAAGAATTGTAATTTGCAAGAAGGGAAAATGATGGATAAAAAAGATTTGATTGTAAAAAGGCTGGATGAGGATATAAAGAATTGGGATAAAAAAATCCTAAAACTAAAAAAGGAACTGGAAAATGCTAAAGAGGAGAAAAAGGGTAAGCTGGAAAACGAGATAGAAAAATTAGAGGAAAAGATCATAGATGCTAAAGAAAAGATAAAAAAAATCAAAAAAGAAGGCAACAAAAAATTTGGTATACCGCCTAATTTTAGAAGTTGAGATTTGTTTTTTGTTGTGATATAAGTATTATACAGTTTAGATTATGTTTATTTGAAAATAAAAAAGATGGTGCAGTATTCTAGTCAGTACACCTATTATGAAGACGGGGCTAAAAATCCGTCAAGGGCGTACAGGTGAAGTCCCTGGGATTGGCTGCTGACGCCCAGTCGGGGGTTGGTCTTGGGGGTTAAGGAAG
>JBNJCV010000069.1:0-8958 GCA_051744245.1 Actinomycetota bacterium
CTGGTTCTTGTCTCCCAGTGTGAAGTATCTACATGGTAATGATCCATGTAAGTTTTCCAATATCCAGAATTTACCCATACCCTGTAGGGTTGCCTTACTTTTACTTCCTTACTATAGCATCTGTAACGCTTGGCATAAACCCTGCCTCCGTAAACAGGCCTATAATCAATTACCTCTTTAATGGCTTTGTACCTTCTGCCCCTATAACGTATAGTGGTGGACCCGGCATATCTGGAGGCAAAAGAGTAAACTCCCCAGCCATAACTTGAACAGCCCACATAAATGGTTAAATTTGCTGGAATCCACTCTGTAATTGTCCTGTACCTGATTTCATAATGTGAGGTATCCACCCATTTTCTAGCCTGATAATAATGGGTATACCCGGAGTTCACCCAGACCTTATACTTTTCTGTTTTCCAATACCCTCTTTCTACCTTATAGGAATCATCTACCCAAACTTTTTTGGTTTTAGTTACGTAATAGCTTTTACCAACCCATCTTTTGCTTATATAAGGTTGCCAGTATCCATCCTTAACTAAAACTTTTCTGGTTTCCCAATGCGAAGTATTAATCCATATTTTTTCTCCACCCGTTATTCCCGTTTTCAGCCAACTGGAGGCAAACAGTATTCTAGGGAAAAACATGGTAATCATTAAGAAAATAGCCAGCATAATTTTTATGTATTTTTTATAGTTCATAGCTTTCCTTTAATTTATGCTTTCTCCTCTATGCTCATTACACTGCTGCCAGTGATATTTAGGTAACTTCCCTCCTCATCAGAAAAAGATAAAAACTTTGCAAAGAAAACAGGGATTTTGTAAGTTACCTCAACTTTGACTAAATCACCCGGATCGGTGCCAGTTAGGTCAACAGAGGTGTGTAACCTATCACCATAACTCCAGCCAGGCAGAGTAGCTGAAGCATAATTCTGTGCAGAATCAACAGCTGCCTTACTGGGATCGCTTGCCAGGGTAGCCTCCCTTGCAGCCTCATACGCTGCGGAATTTACAGCAACTTTTGCATTCAATATGAAGCCAAATTGTATAATTCCGGCAATTATTATTAGCAACACCGGCAACACAATGCTTAATTCCAGTAAAGCGCTGCCCTCTACTTTTTTGACTTTACCAGTTATCATTCTACAAACTATCAATAATAGTTTGGAAAACTGATTGGAGCTTGTCTCCAAGAGCTGTTACAACGCCTATACAAACAATAACTACCAGCGCTATGTATAAAGCAATTTCAATTAAAGTAGCTCCCTTTTGGCTAGTTATTGAGCTCATTAATTTTTTTAAAATCATTATTTTCCTCCTGTTAAAATAATATTTTTAATTGCGGATAAACCGGTAAAAGAAAAATCAACAGCATTGGAATGAAGATAAAAATGAAGGTAACTAAAATTAGATTGCCTTCAAGCCTTTCTGCTTTTATTTTTAGTTGGTCCCTATGATTATCCCTAATAGACCTTGACAAGCCTTTTAATACCTCCCCAATAGGATTCCCAATTTTATCTGATTGGGAAAGTATTTTAATTGCTGCCTTAAATTCATGGCTAAAAGACAATCTTGCTATTATTTTAAATGCCTCCCCTTTTGGGTAACCCTCTAATTTCTTTATCTGATATATATTAAATAAATCAGCTATCCGCCCATTCCGTTTTTCCGAAACATAATTCAATGACTCATCTAAGGTTAATCCTGCTTTTACCAGAGATGAAATTATATCCAAGGTGTCAGGCAATTCAGAATTAATTCTTTCTTTTCTATCCTCTATCTTTCTTTTTAATATTATGACCGGGATAAAATATAGAATGGCAGAACCTATTATTGAATAAATTAATAAATTTTTGCTTACTGCTAAGCCAAAAATATTAAAACCAATGAAAAACATGCCTGCTATAACAATTCTTGCCATTAGAATATTTTCAACACTTTTTATTTTTAAAAAACCTAAATCAATGGTCCCTTCCTCCTGGATCATAAATTCTATTTCCTTAATGAATTTTGTTTTTTTAACCTTTTTCCCAAAAATATTGCTGTTAAATCTTTCAATCCTGTTTGCAATATTTTCTAAATTTAGATTCCTAATATAATTGAATAAAATAATTGCAAAGATTGTACTAGCAAGTGAAATTATTGATATAATTATCTTCATTATTCCTTCTTCTTATTAAGACCTACCATCCTGTTTATTATTAAAAAACCAATGGCAAAACTTATAACTGAATAAATTAATACCACTAAACCAGCTGGGGAAAGTATTATAGTCAGGAAATTTTTATTCAATAATAGGATTAAAATTAAGGAAATTATTGGAATTACCATAATAATATAAGAGGTATATTTAGGGCCTTCAGTTAATACTTTTACATAATTTTTAAAGGATTTATTTTCCCTTATATATTCAATTTGGCTGCTTATAAAATTAATTAAATTTACCCCTTTCTCATTAGCGGCAATAAATCCCAGCATTACAATTTTAATTATTTGGCTGCTATTCCTTTTGGCCATATTTTCCATGCAATTTTTCAACAGTTGGCCCCGCCTGTATTCATCTATTAAAATTTCTAAATCCCTTCTTAAAGGGTATTCGGTTGCTTTTAGGCTTTTTTCAATGCCGCTTATTATATTTTGGTTGCTGTATAGATTTGCATTTAAGTCCAGCAGGAATTGCTCTAGCTGCTCTTCCTTTTTTAAATTCTTCCCCCTTGCCCTAAACCTAATGCCAATAAAGAAAAATGTTCCAAAAACTGCCGAAAAAGCTAGGGACAATATTATGTTGGAGGTAAAAACTAAACCAATTAAAAACGGTAGGGTAAATATTAAAATTAATACAATTAGAAATTCAATGGGACTCAAATCTATATTATTTTTTTTAAGCCATATCCCTATTTTTTCAATTGACCCTATAGCCTCTTTGTTGGCTGACAAAGAATAACTAGAAACTCTGGATATCCTTCTGAGTATATTTTTCTTCCGGTAGATAAAGTAAAAAGAAACAGATAAGAAGATATATAAAAATCCTATAAAAATTATTATTGAAATTAATGCAGATAACTTAATTTATACTCACCCCTCCTATCCAACAGATTGTCAACTTTTAAAATTTCCTTTATTTCTCTTTTTTTTATGTTTTGATCTTTATCCAATTCGAATGCTAAATAAATAATCATATCTATAGCCCTGGTTATTATTCTTTTTACCACTAAATTGCTTATATTCTCTTTATATTCCATAGCCAGAGTCTCCAGCCTCAATAAAGCATCCAGGGCTGAATCAGCATGTATGGTAGAGAAGCTGCCCCTGTGGCCTGTGTTTAAAGCCTGCAACATTTGGTATGCAGCAGTTGAATTCCTTATCTCCCCTATTATTATCCTATCAGCCTTCATTCTTAAGGTTTCATAAACCAATCTATCCTGCTTTATTTCATTATCTATTTCCCTTGATCTTGGCCTGGTGGTAAGCAATCTGACATATGGGTGGTCGCTTATGTTAATTTCCGGTACATCCTGGATTATATTAATAAATTCATTCTCCGGAATTTCCTTGGCTAAAGTATTCAGCAAAGTTGTTTTGCCAGAGCCCATAGCTCCTGCTATTAAAATATTTTTTCTATCTTCCACTGACCTAAGCAATAGCTTATAGGTGTCACTGGCAAACATTTTAAGGCTTAGCAGGTCTTTTAACATGAAATTCAGGCAATTAAATACCCTGATAGAAATATATACCCTATCTGAGATAGGCGGTATTACAATTGAGCATCTGCTGCCTTCATACAGCTCCGTATTGAGAAAAGGCAGCCTCTGGTCTATAGTTTTATTTGCATTATGGCTTATCTTATCAATCAATACATAAACTTCTTCCAGGCTTTTAAATACTTTCCCCAGATATTTCTTTTTGCCATTTTCGATAATTACCATTTCAGTATCCTGAATAAAAATATCGGTTACTGTTTTACTAGATAAGTATTTTTCTAAAATGCCAAGACCGAAAATTTCAGAAAGCGAGGCCTCAATAAGCTCATCCCCTATAACATATTTTTTGCCGGGAAATTCCCTCTCCAGAATTTTTGCAATTAAAATATATAGCTTATCTTTAAATTCAGACCTGTCTATAATACTAGTATTAAAGAAATTGTTATTTTGTTTAATTTCTTTTTTTACCAGCTTCAGGATGGCCTTCTTATGGCTGCTATTTAATTGGTTATCCTTGTTTAATCTCTCACTTAAACTCATTGTTTATTAATATATTTTTTAATATAGAGGTGCTCCTTAAAAAGAATTTAGTCTTTAAAACTTTTTTCCTGTCAAATAAAAACACGCTTTTATTGAATTTTCTATCAAAAGGAATAAATCCCTCGATGGGGTAATTTAAAATTTTGGAAACATCCCATATTTTTAAAAAATCTAATAATCTCTTTTTATTTATTAAAAATTTAATTTTTTCCAGGGGTATATAAAATTTATGGGTAAGGGTACCAATAAGGCTGGAAACCCTGGAAATGCTTTCCAGGCCATACTCAGATATTACAAAAACATGATCAGTGATTTTTAAAAAGTCTATGATGATGCCATTTATAACAGTCTGGGTGTCAATTATAATGCAATCATAATCTTTACGGATACAACTTATTAAACGCCTTGTTTGTTCTTCTTTAACATTTTCAGCAATTATTGGGTTTGGAAAACCGATTAGAACATCTAAATTCTTAAAAACTTCCTTTACATAATTTTTATATTTGTCAGGAAATCTTATAGCTATGTCTACAGATTTACTAAAATCAATATCAAATAGTGTCCCCAAATCTCCAGGCGAGCTATCCAGCTCTAATAGTAATGTCTTTCCTATGTTTTTTGCACAAAAGAAAGAAAAACAAATTGCAATAGAGGTCTTTCCCACTCCACCTTTATTAGATGCTATGGCCACAACCATATTTTTTTTCTTGGTTGTGTTTGGAATTACTCTATTTTCCATGGTTAATTCTTGTTTCTTTCTACTATTATTTCGAATTCACCATCTTGTATGATCTTTGCCAGGTAAGGTGCATCTGATATCTGGCAGCTTAGATAAACATTAGTATTTTTTTGGCTATTGTTTATTAAAGTATTTTGACTGGTTTCCACTCTCCTTAAATCCAATATTTCCAGTTCTCTAACTATTATCTGTTTATCCACTAACAGGATATCCCTGGACAACTTAAATGTATTATTCTCAAGGTAATCATGGTTATAGAAAGTGGCTTTCTCCCCATCTTTTATCTCACTGCCAATATCAAAATTGTCAAACCCGTCTCTTTCCCTTCTAGCAGAAACTACAGATATCCTTACTCCGGCAGTTAATTCATCTAATATAGGTTCAAAAGAGGGCAATTGGATTGCTATAAGTACTTCATTATCTTCCAGCATGCTGACAAGGTTATTATCTTTTTTCTCCTCCAATATATCCGTTGATGCATAGTCACCTTTCTTCCTGTCCATATGCAGCATTTTGCCAGTTATTCCTGCCTTTTGGGTTAAATAACCTTCAGGCAAAGTTTTTTTATAATAAGCCTTATAGCACAGGTCCTCTTCTGTAATAGTTTCTCCCGCCTCAATATCCCTGGAAAAGACTAATATTTTTTCAGAGTCCAAAAAATTATTTAAAAAAAGATAGAAAGCAAGCCCTATAATTAAAGCTCCAAGTATGGCTAATATAAAATACCGTTTATAGTTCTTCATTAAAAATCTCCCCCGGCCGAGGTTAATAAATTAATTATTTTTTGCTTGAATTCATCCAAGCCTTCAAAACTGCTAAAATTTAGCTTTGAAAAATCTGAACGGTTTTTCAATTGATCTAGCTCTTTTATTGATATTACTTGTTTGGGGCTCAACATGTTTATAAAGTCAGCATTTTTATTAAATAATTTTCTGTCTCTTTGTTTGTTTAACACTAAAACTTTATTCAGGTCATTATATGAAAACTGACTATCTATTTTAGCTAAACGGCTAAGGCTTCCAACTGTCCCGTCAGAGATCATAATTAAGATATCTGCCAGGTCTATAACCCCAGCAGTAAGGTCATTGAAATTATTGGGTAAATCGAAAACAATCAGGTCATACTTCTTTTTTGCAATATCCACCAAAGCATATATATCCCTCAGTTCTACATTTGCAGATAAGTCAATAGTGGGCGGGGCTTGTATTATATCTAAATTACTTTTAAAACTAATTACGGAATCTTTAAAAGCTTTAAGATTGTAATTGGAAATAAAATTTACAATATTTGGCACTTTAGGTAAATTTAAATAATAGCTAATATCGCCTCCACCATTAGAAAAGTTCAGATCTATCAATAAAATTTTAAGTTTTTTTAATATGTTCCCAATATAGATTGCAAGTACAGTGCTTCCTACCCCTCCCTTGGCTTTGGCCAGCACAATTATTTTCTGCCTTATGGTCTTAAAGGTAATGCTTTCTTTTCTGTTGCTTTTCTTTCCATTTTTCTCACTTTCAATTCTCTTCTTTCTTTTTAATTTTTTTTCTCCTTTAACAGAAGACTCACTTTTCCCCTTGAAGGTTATCAAATTGAAAATATCTGAGACTTTAAACTTTTTGTTTTTCAATTTATTTTTCTTGGCCTTAACCTCTTTACTTAATACTTTTTCAAATTCTTTTAAATTGATTGGATTAGTAAGCTCATTCCCAATTACATAAACTTTTATACCATAGCGCTCAGACTGGGTTTTTATTAAATCAAGGTTTTCGATATTTTTACTAATAACAATTACATCAATTTTCTCATACTCCATAACAAAATTTACGGCAAAACTACTGCTCAGGTTTACAAGGTTTATTTCTTCACTAAAGCCAGACAATTTATTGAAAGTTTCCAGCTTTTTGTCAGCTATGATTACGTTTAGGGAAAATTTATTATTATTGGTTTTGTGTAATTTTTGCACAATTATCCATTTGCGTATATTATTGTCATATGCTCTAATATAATAAGATATTATTTTATTAATGTCAATACTTATTATATACGTTATATATACTTTCCCTAAATAGCAGATTCTCAAATAATGCCAGCCAGTGAAAGTAGCCGGCCTTAAAAGATAATCCATATCTATCATTTGAATAAACCATTGAAATAAAGGCGGTGTACCTCAAAAAAAATGATAACTTTTATGAAAATATTTGAAGCCGAGACAAATTGGCCAAGTACCAGACTATACCAGGCTAAATATCCCATACCACAGAATGCGTAGAAGTTCTCGGAGTTAATTAATTCAAGTGGGTAGAGAGGTAGGTTCTTTTTAAGCTATTGGCCTATATATTTCTAAATATTTTACTTATGTTTTTCCGGGTATTACAAGACAAGCATGCTAAACCATAACTTACTTTAGAGTAAAAAATTATACTGCCTTTAACTGTCTAATTTTCTTTAATTCAGCATCCTTTTCTAATCTTTCCTCTTCTATGTCATAATCATTCTGCAGGCCCAGCCAAAAGTGTGGTGTATTACCAAAAAACTTGGCCAATCTAAGAGCAGTATCTGCAGTTATTCTTCTTTTTTTACGGATTATCTCAGAGATTCGTGTCTGGTCCAGATGTGTTTCTTTTGCGAGCCTATAGGCAGAAATATTTAGAGGTTTCAAGAATTCTTCTTTTAAAATTTCACCGGGATGAATATTTTTTAATCTTTTCATTATACTTATCCTCCTATCGTGTTAGTGGTAATCAGTGATCTCAACACAATAACAATCATTATTTTCCCATATAAAACATATACGCCACTGATTATTGATCCTTATACTAAACTGCCCTTTTCTATCACCTTTCAGCTTTTCCAGCCTATTTGAAGGTGGTATTTTTAAGTCACTTAAGTCATAAGAGTTGTTTAACATCCTTAACTTTTTTCTTGCAATTTCTTGAATGTCGCTTGGGTATTCTTTCGAAAAATTACCCTGCCAGATCTTTTCAGTCTCTTTAGAATTAAAAGACTTTATCATTTTATAAATATAGTAGATTAAAATACTAATGTCAAGCAATACTATTACATAACATTAACAACTAATTTTTAAGGATTTACTTCTGGGCTATAACCCTTAAGGTCAGTTCAAAGCAGGCATGGCCAAAAGCAAAATAGATATCCTTGCACTGAAGTGCATAACACCCTGGCCTTCGGGTTTTTAGATGTTTTCCATTAAATTCTATAATTTCATAATCATTTCCAGCAAGGTCATCTCCAATAATTATTGGATCGCCAAAAACTCTCAAGCATAAATCAATTAATTGCAGCAGCCATAATATAGTCTAAGGCATTATGCCTTTTATGATAATATAAAGTATTGGTATCCGTTAATAATGGCAATGCTCCATTATTTCTTATTTTTTCTATTATTTTCTTAATATATATTGGCCTTATATAAGAGAAATTACCTTTTCTCCGAAATATAATTTTACAGCAGTCTTATCATTGTCCTTTATTTTTCAAGCAAGCCTATTTTAACTAGAGCAATAGAGATGTCCTCCCCTAAAACCAGGAAAAAATTTTGCTTTTTTTGTCTCCCGCCTGCTCCCTTGTAATTTTTTTTAAAGCCTACCATTAAAAATGAACATGCGATTAACAAATTACAGAATTAAAATATTACTAAAACCCATAGTATTTCTTTCTTATCTTCAATGGATCTAGACCAATCATATATGCAGATAAAGACCAGAATATTAAAAATAATATTTTCCAGAAGGGTTCTTTTTCAAACTTCCTTCCACTAGTTATAACTGGGCCTTTTAGCATTGAGGTTTTTCCTTCTTTATTCATCTTTGCTGAAAAATTTACATCTTCCATTATTGGCATTTCTTTAAAACCTGACATCTTGTTGAATGTAGTTTTCTTTATAAATAAGCCCCTGTCACCAAAGTATAACTTAGAAATTCTTGTAAATATATTTCCACCCAGCGACAATATTTTGTAGAAA
>JBNJCV010000070.1:0-7931 GCA_051744245.1 Actinomycetota bacterium
TAAATGCTAAAAAAGCTGCTATAAAAATATAAAATATTTTTTTACCTAACATTCCTACCGTCCTTTAATAATTTTTCAAATTGCTTGCTTTTTCCAAATTCATATATTTCATTAATTGCATCCTGGTTTTTTAATATGTCTCCCTTATAGTCAGTTTTGTTATAAAGAAAATCTCTGTGATAATCCACATAAATTACATCAAACAATGATCTAATTACCTTTTTGGCACATGCAAAAATTTCTGGTGAGCTTGACCCGGCACAACTTATAAATATGCCGGGTTTTCTTTTCTTAAAAATATCCTTTTTATGCTCATATTTTAGAGACCAAAATCTCTGGCACCGGTCTATAATAGCCTTCAAGTAGCCCGAAACAGTAGTAAAAAATATTGGTGAAGCTATTGCAACAAAATCTGCAAGTATAAACTGTTCATAAATTCCTTGCATCTCATCCTTTACTATGCATTCACCAGTTTTAGAGCAATTTCTGCATTCCCTGCAGGGGGATACATTTATCCTGCTGGCAAAAACTTTCTGGATCCCATAATTTCCACTGTTATCTCTGACTCCTTCTACAAACCTATCCATTAATATGGAAGTATTGCCCTCTCTTCTAGGGCTTCCATAAATGGCCAAAATTTTTCCCTTCCTTGAAACCATGCTTATAGCCTACGCCTCCAGCTAATTATAGAACCGTTTAATATCTCCACTTTCTCAAATTCTTTATTCTTTAATATCCTGTAAGCAAGATAAGCCCTATAGCCTGTTTTACAAAAAACTACTATCCTTTTATTTTTATCCAATTTGTCAATATTTTCCCTAAGCTCATTAATATCTATATTTATAGCGCCTTCAATGCTTCCATTTAAAAATTCCCTCTTGGTCCTTACATCCAGCAGGGTTATACCTTTGTTTTCCCTGATTTCCTTAAACTCATCAATGTCAATTAATTCCATCTCCCCTTTTTTCAGGTTTTCTGCAATCATGCCTAATATATTGATAGAATCTTTTGCTGACCCGTAAGCTGGCTGGTAACAAAGGTCTAAATTAGCAAGTTCCCATACCTTTAAATTATTTTTTATTGCTGTTGATAAGATATCAATTTTTTTATCAACTGCTTCCCTTCCAATAGCCTGTCCCCCTAGAATTTTTCCATTTTCTTTTTCATAAACTACCAGCATATGCAGCATTTCTGCTCCCGGATAGTAACCGGCATGTGAACCATAATGGAGTTCAATATTTTGGGCATTTATTCCCGCGCTTCTAGCCTCCTGTAAAGATATCCCTGTCTTCCCAACAGCAATATCTAAAACCCTTATTATTGAGGTAACTATACTGCCCCCAAATTTTTCCCTTCCGCCTGCAGCATTGTAGCCGGCCACTCTTCCCTGCCTATTTGCAATAGAAGCTAAATTAAAAGAACTTTTATGGCCAGTGATATTATTAAGGCATTCACAGCAATCCCCGGCAGCAAAAATATCTCTAATATTTGTTTTCATAAATTCATCTACCTCTATGGAGCCGTTTTTGCCTGTATTTATCCCACAATCTTTTGCCAGCTTGGTATTAGGCTTTGTGCCAATGCCAAAAAAAACTAAGCTGGAATCTATCTTCCTGCCGCTTTTCGTTTTAACTGATTTAACCAGACCATTCCTAACATTTAAATTAGTAACTTCATCATTCTTTAATATATTTATGCCCTTTGTTTCCAAATAATTTTCAAGAAATTTTATTATTGGCCTATCAAACATGGGCAAAAGTTGCCCAGTTTTCTCAATTATGGTAACCGGCATATTTCTCCTTTTGAAAGCCTCAATAAGCTCCAGCCCTATAAATCCTCCGCCAATTATTACTGCATGGCCACCTGTTTCAGCTTTCAGGAATTTTTTTAGTCTGATAGCATCCTTTAATGTCTTTAACACAAAAATATTTTCAGATTCCTGTCCGCCGAATTTTAATCTCACAGGCATAGAGCCCGTAGTAATGATAAGTTTTTGGTACCGGTCCTTAAAAACTTTGCCGTTTTTCAAGTCTTCAATCTCTAGTACTTTTTTTTCTGCATCTATTTTTTTTACCTCGCATTGGCATCTTACCTCAACATTAAACCTTTTTTTAAACCCTTTAGGAGTATTTATTAGTAATTTATTTAAATTCTTAATTTTTCCGGAAACAAAATACGGCAGACCACAGGTCCCGTAAGATATATATTTATCTTTCTCATAGATGATAACTTCAGCTTCTTCGCTTTTCCTTCTTATCTTTGCTGCAGCAGATGTGCCGGCGGCAATTCCCCCTATTATTACAATTTTTTCTCCCATCTTCCCTCCAGCTTCTTATTTTCCTTCTTTAAAAAATATCTACTAGTCAATAGTAACATCTTATAATTAAAATTAATAAAACCTTATTATAAAAATTATTAGTATATAAAAATATACTAATTATCTAATATATTTTTATATAAAAAAGCCCCAGTACTTCAAACCAGGGCCAGTTAATTTTCTATTTTATTATATCTTTTTGTTCCATTAAGGTCTTTTTTATAAAATCTACTTCTTTTTCTGTTAGTTGCTTTGCCTTTTTATAATTTGAAATTGCATTATTTACAATATCTTCATATTTCTTTTTGGTTAATTCTTTTACATCAGCGGCTTTTTCTGCCACATTTTCCCTAATTTCAGAAGTTGCTTTCCTTAAATCAGACCTAAGCTCTTCTCCTGTTTTAGTTGTCAAAAGCATCGCAGTAATTGTCCCTGCTGCAAAACCCAACACAAAACCAAAAAAAGTCCCTTTCATAGCTCCATTATCATTATTTTCACTCATACTAATCTTCCTTTCTCACATTATTTTCTTTTTACTTATTTTACCACTTAAAATAGGATACATAAAACAAACAAATTTTAAGACCAACTTTTTATATTATTTTATTTTTTGGTAAAATATTATAACTTTATTATTCAAAAAAATGTTACTTTATACCTATAAAAAAGATAAAGACCTTCCCTACCAGCTAAAAAAGCCCGGCACTTCAAGTCTATCTAAAACCAAGTATCTTTTAACCTACAAGTCCCCCTACAATAGTGGAGATAAAAATAATGATAAGGTTTACTGTGAAATTTACACAAATAAAAGTCTGGAAAAATCACAACGCCTCCTTATCTTTATCCACGGATTTTCAACTAGAAAAACCAAACTAGACAACTACCATTTTTTTATCAAAAAAATGGTAGAAAAAAATTATACCTGCGCATTTATAAACCTTCCCTACCACCTTAATAGGGCTCCTAAAAATATAGTAAGCGGAGAAAACCTCCTTTACTATGACGATATAGATACCCTCACTTTTTTTCACCAAAGCGTGGTTGATGTCAGAAGGCTAATTGATATAATGCAGCCCTATAACTTTAACCGGATTTCCCTTTGTGGATTGAGCTTGGGGAGCATGGTTTCCTGCCTATCCATCTGCCATGATAAAAGGATTAATAAGGCAGTGCTTTTAATTGGCGGAGGCAACTGGGAAGAAGTGCATTGGAAAGGAATTCTAAGATTCATGCTGAAGGGCAATTGCGCTGATTACGGCAATATAGACAGGGATAAATGCCACTCCTACTACTCCCATTTCCCAAATTTTTTAAAAAAACTAAAAGAATTTGACCCTGACGAGATTAATACCGAGGAACTGGGGGAACTTGATAAAGTAACCAGGAAAATGTGTTTCCTTTGCGATCCTGTTGCTTTTGCTCACAGGGTGGACCCTGCCAATATCCTTATGGTTAACGCTAAATTTGATTTTTACTTTTCAAAAAATTCAACCATCCAGCTTTGGAGAGCTCTGGGAAAGCCCCGGATCCGTTGGGTAAATAACTTCCATTCCAGTAAAATTATAAGGGAACCCAAAACAATTAAGCTGATTTGCAGTTTCCTTGGCAAATAATTATTTACTTTTCTTGCCTGCCAGGCCGAACCGGTTAAATAATAAGTTTCCAATCCAGGAATATTTTATATTAATTGCTCCTTCAGGACACAGCTCACTACAGCAGAAGCACCTCAAACACTTATTATAATCAAATTGAACCTTGCCCCTCCTGATATTAATTGCATTATGGGGGCAGACTTTTTGGCAAGTTTCACATAATGTACATTTTTTATCTATAACATAGGGGTAGGGGTTTAAGAAATTTCTTACCCAGGGCATTAAATAAGTATTTATAAATTTATTACTTATCAGGTCTTTTCTCCCTATTCCTTTAGGCAGCACAAAATTGCTTATCTCAAAATCTTTTTTTACATCTCCAATTATTTCTATGTTTTCAAGATATGCTTCTTCCATTCCATTTTTCTGGGCAATTTTTAGTAATGGAAATAACTGACTATCCAACCTAACAAAATGAGCAGATAATGCATCCATGCTTATAGCATTTCTGCTGGCCATAATTATCCCTATTTCTCTGGGTGTCCCGCTCATTCCCGGGCCATCCCCTTCAATTCCAAGTATTCCATCCATTATATTAATAGTGGGTTTTAAGTTAAGGACAATATCCAAAAGCATTTCAGCAAAATTATCTAACTGGGTAAACCTTAAGTGGTGGCCGACCTTTTCAAAACCAGGGATAAGGCCAAACATATTCTTTACTGCACCGGTTAGGGACATAAGGTCATGGGTTTTAAATTTGGGAACATTAATTATTTTATCTGCTTCAAAGTATGGTTTTATAACATCAACCTGTTTTATTATGTTTCCTTCTTTTAAGGAATAGCTATTGTAAGTAGTATCAAAATTCAATATGCATCCGATTCTTTCCGCCATTTGGAATATTCCGGTAGTCTTATAAACCTTTTCCAGGTTCTCTGTATTATAAGGGATTCCCGCCCCCGGACTATCTGCAATTACAATTCTGCTCCTGTCCGTAAAGCTGGAAAGCAATTCAATTAAGGCTTCCAAAAAAACAGGATGGGTGGTTACTCCCTTTTCAGGTTGAGCTCCAAGCAAAAGATTAGGCTTAACCAGTACCCTGTCATCAGGCCTTATGTATTTTCCCAGCCCTCCAATATTCTTCATGCACTTATCGAGTGCAGACTTAAGCTCTTCCTTGTTATAATCCTTACATTTTACTACACTTACTTTTTTCATAATCCCTCAAATGCTTCACATTTTTCCAATTATAGCCCAGTATCTTTGCTCCTCCCCTATCAACCTCCAACACATCATAGCCCCCAATTATTAAATTCTTTTCCGGACTGCAACGCCTGCCTCCCCTAAGGTGACTGTCTGGCTGGCCAATCCTTCCATCTACTATTGTCAGACCAATTTTTAAGTAATTATTTAAGTCAATTATAGCATCTTGCACCCCCACTCTGTGAACATCGCTCCTGTTATACGACCAGTATTGCCCATAATACTTCTTAGGCAAGAGCCCAATTAAATTTTTCATCCCTAAAGTCACTGTAGTTATAGAATGGGCTTTCAGAGCAGGTACTGAAATCAAAAAATAGCCTTCAAACAATATTTCAGGCAGGTATATTTCTTTATAGGCCAGGGCCTTAGGATTCTCCAGCTTTCTATATTTGCACCTATCAACATCCAATAACTTAATATTATAATTGCTGACAAGATCAGTATAGCCAAGCTTTCTGTAGGCAACCATGGTATCACAACCCCCGGACCCTTCAAGGATTACTACCTGGGCACTGCTTTTTTTAGAAAAAATATATTGCAGGATTGCATCAATACAATCCTTATCAGTGGTACAGGGATGGGGAGCATCCTCCAGTAAATTAGGTTTTATTATAATCTTATTTATTTTATTTAATTTTTTACCAAAGGATAGGTTATCAAGCAGACTTTCTACAGAATGCCTGTAACCCTTAAATTTCTCTGTTATTACCATAATAACTTTTTTAAGAGATTATATTACAAAATAAGGGAATTAAAAAATAAAAATAATTAACATAATTTTGCCTTAATTGATAAAACCCCCTATATTTGGTAAACTTACCCACAGTTTTAATCAATATATAGGGGGTTTCCCTAAATATAAAATAAAAGGAGTTTTTTTAAATGAGTGGAATTGCAGGAGTAATCACTAAAAATAAGAATAATGACAAGAATAAAGTCCAGAGAATGCTGGATAAAATTTCCCATAGAGGCACAAAGGCCGGTAATTTAATTAATGTCGATGGAAATATCCTGGGAATCATATCCCATTATGATATAGACCATAACTGCCCTATCCTGCTGGATGGCAGGATATACAATATTGACAGCCTGTTGTCTAAATACGGCTTAAAGGCAAACGGCAAGGAAACTGATGTTGAAAAACTAGGCATACTACTAAACGAAATAGGGCCAGATATAGTAAAAGAATTAAAAGGCCCGTTTGCATTCATGGGTTTTGACAAGGATAAAAATTTTTACCTGGCAAGAGACCTGATCGGCAGAAAACCCCTTTATTATTATTTAGATAAAAACAGTGATAGAATAATTTTTGCTTCTGAAATCAAATCACTACTCCAGTTAACTGATAAAGCAGTTGAATTTCCTCCGGGGCATATAATGAAAAATTTTGGCAAACCTAAAGAGATAAGCCAGATCCAGAAAGAAGGATTTGAAATCCTGGAAGATTCAGAAACAGAAGATGTAGTAAGAAAATTAGAGGATTACATGCTTAAAGCAGTAGAAAAAAGGATAAATGAAAACTCGGATCTTGGAGTATGGCTTAGCGGTGGGGTGGACTCAAGCATTATTGCTGCATTAGTTAAAGAATTCAAGGAAGAGGTTCATACTTTTTCTGTTGGTTTTGAGAATTCCCCAGACTTAATTTCTTCAAGAAAAGTAGCCAAGGCTTTAGGTACAAAACACAAAGAACATCTTTTAGATCTGGATGAATTATTTGATGCCATTCCTGAAGTAATATACCACCTGGAATCATTTGACGCTCCTCTGGTTAGGAGTTCCCTGGGAAATATGATTGCAGCTAAGCTGTCATCTAAAGCAGATATTGTATTTTCAGGAGAAGGCGGGGACGAGGTCTTTGCCGGCTATAATTACTTTTTTGACTTTGATTCTGCAAACACAATTCAGGAAGAATTAGTAAAAGCAATTAATAGTCTCCATAACACTGCTTTGCAGAGAGTTGATAGGCTAGCAAATGCCCATAGCGTAACTGTGAGGTTGCCCATGCTGGATGAAAATTTAATAAATTTTGCCATGACCATCCCTACTAGTAAAAAAATTAAAAGAAATGAAAATATAAGCAAATACGTGCTAAGAAGAGTAGCAGAAAAATATTTGCCGGATGATATTGCATGGCGGGCAAAAGAAAAATTCTGGGAAGGCTCTGGCATCCAGGACACATTAACAGAAAAAATTGAAGAAAATATTTCAGATTCAGAATTTAGCCAAAACCGGAAACTAGAAAACGGTTTTGTTTTAAGAAATAAAGAAGAAATGTATTACTATAAAATCTTCAGGAAGTTCTTTCCTAATGTTAATATTGACCATATCCTTTCATTTACCGGAGATTTTGAGCAGGAATAAAAACAATACAGTAATATTTAGCTAGGGAAGATTATATATACTTCTTCCCTAGTACTGTTCATGTTTACTTATTTAAATGGTCAATGACCTAGACAATTCTTTTATGTCATTTAATCCTTCGTTAATCTCTTATCCATTTTGCTTATCCCGCTAAATTATATATATGAGATGTTATTTTTGTTCTTAAATATTTATTAAATTAATATAAAATATATATAAAATTTATTTTTATTTTAATATTGCTTTTTTATTTTTTTTAGTGTATTTTTATCTGAGGATTAGCAGAGTAACCATTAGAGTGCTAAAATCTAAATACTTTTAAAGGAGGTAAACATGAAATACAAACCACTTGGCGACAGACTGCTGGTAAAAGTATCCAAGGCTGAAGAAAAAACCAA
>JBNJCV010000071.1:0-7888 GCA_051744245.1 Actinomycetota bacterium
GAAAAATTGATTTTACTGATGAGTACTTTAATGTCCTTGAAGAAAAGCAGATTGCTGAAGAAAGGATAGAGCTTGAAAGAAATGTACTTGAGCAGGAAAGGATTAAAAAGGAGCAAGTAATTATTCAGTCTGAAGCAGAGGCTGAACAAATTACTATCAAGGGTGAATCCCTAAGAGAATACCCGGAGATTATACAGCTTGAGTTCATACAGAAATTATCCCCGAACATAAATTGGGGAATATTGCCTGAAGGAATAGTGCCTTTAGTAGATTTGGGAGGTTTGCAGGGAGAGATTGAAAGTATAACTCCGGAGACAACCACCCAGATACCTGCAGAGACGGAAACAGAAGAAGAACAAGCACTCCCCGAGGAAGAAGTAAACCAGTAAAGAGAATCAATTTAGAAATTGGGCGTAAACTAATAGTTTGCGCCCTTGCTGTTGGAGGTTACACTTGGTTAAATTAATAGCGATAGATCTTGACGGAACTTTATTTAACTCTAAATCAAAGATAAGCACAGAAAACAGGGAAGCCATAAAAAGCTGTCTGGATAAGGGCATTAAAGTTATATTGTCTACAAGTAAAACTATTTATTCGGTAGGTAAAATAATAAAAGAGCTGGGACTAGTAGATCCCCAAATGGCTTCAGGCGGGGCGGCAATAATAAATAAGGATTTAGAGCCACTGTTTACATTAAAGGTTCCTCCCAATATAGTAGGTGAGGTAATAGATTTAAGCCGCAAGTATAAAAAAGGCCTGGCCCTAAGCTCGGCAGACGGAAACATCTATTATGAAAGCAAACATCCGGGTATAGAGCATATTGCTAGCACTGGTGACAGGGTAATAAGGGTAGGCAGTCTTAGGGAGAGGAAAATAATGGACAACATCCTTTTGATTACCCTTACCATTGATTCCGGTGATAGGTTTAACAAGATAATCAAGGATAATTTTAATGGACGGGTAAAAATAAAGAGAGGCGGCCCAATTTTTCTGACAATTTTAAACAAGAAGGCAGGCAAGCTGTTCGCATTGAAAAAAATAATGGAAATGGTGGGAATAACCAAAGCCGAAATTGTTTCCATAGGGGATAGCGAAAACGATCTGGAGACTATAAAATTTGCTGGAGTAGGCATAGCCATGGCCAATGCGCCGGAGAGCCTTAAAAGAGCAGCTAACTATACTGTTTCAAACAATGATCTCAATGGTGTGGCAGAAGCCCTTCATAAATATTGCCTGAAATAAAATGAAAAACAGAATAAAAATATATCTAGAAAAAGTAAAAACTTACAATAAAATAGCCAATATCTCTAAAATTGTCAGGAGGTATTTTGCAGTTAATGGTTTTGATGGGGTAATTACTATTATTGGGGTGCTTATGGGGAATTATATAATAGGAACCCAGGATTACATGAATGTTATAATAACTGGGACAGCTGTATGCATTTCTTTGGGAGTATCAGGAGTTTGGAGCGCCTATAATAGTGAAAGCGCTGAAAGAAAAAAAGAGATAGACGATCTTGAAAAATATACTCTTCATGATTTAGATAGAACTGTGATTTCAGAGGCCCAAAGCTTTGCGACTAAAGTATTGTCGGCAGTAAACGGCCTTTCTCCAGTCATTACTGCCTTAATACCTATTATTCCATTCTTTTTTGGTTCTATAATTCCAATAGAGTATAGTTTTTATGCAGGGTTTGCTTTAGCTTTCTTGGTGCTTCTGGGGATAGGGTTGTTTTTAGGCAAGATATCTAAAAGCAACTTGATTATTAGTGGAATAAAAATGGTAATAGCGGGAGGATTTACTGCAGGGCTAAGCTTCCTTTTGAAATTTATAAATTAAAGAAAAAGCGGGCTTGCAAGCCCGCTTTTCTGTCCCTATAGTACAGACAGGTAATTTTCTAATTCATAATTTGAAACATGGGTTCTATACCTATCCCATTCAATTTTTTTGTTATCTATGAATTTTTCGAAAATGTGGGCTCCCAGAGTTTCTTTAACCAGCTTGCTTCCTTCCATGAGCCTAACTGCTTCAAATAGGTTGTTGGGAAGAGTTTCAATGCCAGCTTCCTCTCTCCTTCTTTCATCCATTTCAAATATGTTTTTCTCTATGGGGTCTGAGAGTGGGAGATTTTTTTCCATGCCTTCCAATCCTGCAGCAAGCATAACGCTAAATGCAAGATAGGGATTACATGCAGGGTCAGGACACCTGAATTCCACCCTCATAGATTTTTCTTTCCCTGGTTTGTACATAGGAACCCTTACCAGGGTAGACCTATTTCTCCTTGCCCATGATATATAAACAGGAGCTTCATATCCGGGGACCAGCCTTTTGTATGAATTTACCCACTGGTTGGTTATTGCAACTATTTCCTTGGAATGCTTGAGAATTCCCGCTATATAGCTTTTGCCTTCGCTTGATAAGTGGTATTTGTCACTGGGGTCATAAAATAAGTTTTTATCTCCCTTAAACAGGGACTGGTGGGTATGCATTCCGCTCCCGTTTACTCCAAAAATGGGTTTGGGCATAAAAGTTGCATAAACTTCATGCCTGGTTGCAACCTCCTTTACTATTAGCCTGTAAGTCATTGCATTGTCTGCCATGGTTAAGGCATCAGTATACCTAAGGTCAATTTCGTGCTGGGAAGGGGCGACTTCGTGGTGGGAATACTCTACACCTATGCCCATAGCTTCCAGGAATAGAACAGTATCCCTCCTTAAGCCGCTGGCTACATCCAAGGTGGTTAAGTCGAAGTAGCCGCCCTTATCCAGTATTTCCGGTATTCCAACATCGGATTTAAAATAAAAAAATTCCAGTTCCGGGCCCACATAGAATGTATAACCTAGGTTTTTTGCTTTTTCTAAAATTCTTCTTAATACTCCTCTGGGATCACCTTCAAAGGGTGTCCCATCAGGATTTAAAATGTCACAAAACATCCTGGCAACTCCATGCTCCTTTGGACTCCAGGGAAGTATTTGGAAAGTATTGGGGTCGGGCATGGCAATTACATCACTTTCTTCAATTCTAGAAAAACCTTCAATGGATGATCCATCAAACCCCATGCCTTCTTCTAAAGCTCCTTCCAGTTCCTCAACCGTGATGGCAAAACTCTTTAAAAATCCCTGAACGTCAGTAAACCATAGCCTGATAAATTTAATGCCATTATCCTTTGCTTTCTTTAAAACATATTCTTTCATTTCATCATTTTTTGTCATGTTTCCTCCTAAAATTAAATTTGATTGTTATTATACCCTAAAATTTTACATAGTTATGTTAAATCTATGTAAAATCTCAGCCAATTGCTTCATTTCCTTCCTCTCCAGTCCTTATCCTGATGCATCTTTGTAGATCTAGTATAAAAATCTTGCCATCACCAATATTCCCTGTATAAGCTCCTTTCTTTATGGCGTTAATGGTGGGTTCTACAAATTCATCATTTACTGCAATCTCAAGCCTTACTTTCTTTAACAAATTTACTTCTGTTATGACTCCCCGGTAAGTTTCTGTAAATCCTTTTTGCTGTCCGCAGCCAAGGACATTAGTTACTGTCATCTTGTGTATCTCGTTTTCAAATAAAGCTTTTTTTACATCTGGCAGCCGGTGTGGCTGGATCATTGCTATTATTAATTTCATGGTTTCCTCCTAATCATTGTTAAATATTTGAAATCCGGAATAAGCTTCCATCGCATGCTCTTCTATATCTAGCCCTTTTAACTCAGTTTCCCTAGAAACCCTTAGGCCTATAATTTTACTTAGAACAAAGAAAATTAATAGCATGCTCCCGAAAGTCCAGGCAAAGACACTTATAACTCCTATAAGCTGGGTGAGAAGAAGACCTGCTCCTCCGCCGAAGAAAAGGCCGGATATATTGCCAAATCCGCCAATTTCCGCATAATCCGCCTGGGCAAATAAGCCTACCGCAAGAGTGCCAAAAGCACCGCAAATACCGTGGACTGAAATAGCGCCAACAGGATCATCTATTCTTAATTTCTGGTCAAATATTTCTACAAAAACTGGGCAAAGAACTCCAGCAATAATACCAATTACAATGGCACTGAATGGGGAGACTACTGCACAGCCGGCAGTTATTGCTACCAGTCCCGCTAAAGCCCCGTTTAAGGCCATAGACGCATCTGGCTTTTTGTATCTTACCCATACAAAAAACATAGAAGCTGTGGCCGCGCTGGCAGCAGCTAAAGTTGTAGTTACTGCAACCGTGGATAATGCCTGGCTGGAACCGGATAATGTGGAGCCGCAGTTAAAGCCAAACCAGCCAAACCATAATATAAATACGCCTAATGCGGCCAATGATATATTGTGGCCCGGAATAGCTCTCGAAGTGCCATCAGGTCCATATTTGCCATATCTTGGACCTAAAATTAGGGCTCCAGCAAGTGCAGCCCAGCCTCCTACAGAATGCACAACTGTTGAACCTGCAAAATCAATCATCCCCAAAGAAGAAAGCCAGCCGCCGCCCCAAATCCAGTGTCCCACTATTGGGTAAATCAATGCAGTTAAGAAAACTGTATAAACCAGATAACTCCTAAACCGGGTCCTTTCTGCCATAGCCCCTGAAACGATGGTGGCTGCAGTTGCTGCAAAAACAGCCTGGAAAATCCATAAGGCAAAGTTGCTTGTATTGGCCGGGTTGATAATAGAAAGCAGGAAACTGTCTCTTCCAACAAACCCCCCAATATCTGTTCCAAACATCAGCCCATAGCCTAAAAAGAAAAATACCAATACTCCAAGGGAAAAATCCATTAAATTCTTCATTAAAATGTTTACTGCATTTTTAGCCCTGGTAAAGCCAACTTCTACCATTGCAAACCCTGCCTGCATGAAAAAAACTAAAAAAGTAGCCAGCAGAATCCAAATCGTGTCCATAAAAGCCTCCTGTTTTTATTTAATTGGAGACATTCTAATATTAAATTATTTCACGGAAGTTAAGGGGATGTTAAATCTTTGTAAACTTCAAGAAGAAAACATGTAACCGACATTCCTTACAGTTTTTATCATAAGGTGGTAGGGGGAGGGAAGTTTTGAGCGCAACCTTCTAATATGGACATCAACAGTCCTGCTACCGCCATAATAGTCATACTCCCAGATAATAGAAAGAAGCTTTTTCCTGGAAAAGACCTTGTCCCGGTTTTCTAAAAGCAACCTTAGCAGTTCATATTCCTTGAAGGTAAGCTCTATTGGCTGCTTGTCAACCATTAGTTCGTATTTATCAAGGTTTAATACCAGGTTACCCACTACTATGCTGTTGTTTAGTGAAATTCCCTTCTTGTTAAAAAGAGCAAGTCTTATCCTGGCCTCTAATTCATTGGTAACCTGTTTTTCTAAAACAAAGTCATCTAACAAAAAGTCAAGCCTGTCAAGCAAGTTAAGCTGGCTTATTTTAAGAATTAGTATAGTAGGAATCTTGGCCTTGTTTATAGCAGTGGTATAATTTTTTGGAAAAGGAGGACCAGAGTCTTTGCCAGTTATATCAACCAGAAGCAGCTGATATTTTTTCAAATTATCTAACTCATTTTCCTTGGCGACGTCTACCCTTAGGGACCCTTTTATTAATTTCTGGATATTTTCAATACTATCTTTATTTTTTGAGTGCAATAATATTTCCATGGCTAAAACTTTAAAAGTAAAAATACCATAATTATCTATAAATTTAACCGAATAGGATGTTTAAGGCAATTTAAATTTATTAGTTATGGGGTATCTCCTGTCTTTTCCAAATGCCCTGGAAGTAATTTTTATACCTGGGGCACCTTGCCTTCTCTTATATTCATTAAAATCGACCATATTAATTACTGATTTTACCAGTTCCTTTTCAAAACCCATATTTATTATCTCAGAAAAATTCTTTTCTTCTTCTATATAGGCCTTAAGAATAGGGTCCAGAAGCCCGTATTTTGGTAGCCTGTCTTCATCCTTCTGCTCCGGTTTTAATTCTGCTGAGGGGGCTTTGGATATTATATTCTCAGGAATTAATCCATTATATTTTTTATTAATATATTTACAAATGCTGTAAACCATTGTTTTATAAACGTCCTTAATAGGAGAAAATCCACCTACCATATCCCCGTAAAGAGTGCAGTATCCAACGCTAATCTCGCTTTTGTTTCCAGTAGCAAGCACCAGCCAGTTATGTTCATTTGCCATGGCCATCAGAATATTTCCCCTAACCCTGGCCTGGATATTTTCCTTAGTTATATTTATTTCCTCTGTTTTTAGCTGTCTCTTTAAGCTTTCAAGGTAGCTTTTGTAGACGATAGTTATAGGAATGGTTACTTTATTTATTCCCAGGCTTTTAATTAATTTTTCAGAATCCTTTATGCTGGATTCGGAAGAAAACAAAGAAGGCATCATGGCTGCAGTAACATTTTCCTTCCCCAGGGAAAACGCGGCAACTGTAGCGACCAGTGCCGAGTCTACGCCTCCGCTCAGGCCCAATACTACTTTTTTGAAGCTATTCTTTAGAACATAATCCCTGGTGCCCAGTATTAATGCTTTAAACACTTCTTGCTCTTTAATATATGTCTGATTATCCCCTTTCTTAATGGCCAGCCTTTTTTTGTCCTTTATATTATGCTTAATATTTATTATGGGTACAGGGGTATCTGTTTCAGACATTTTAGACCGCTGATTTTTGTATTTTGGATCCTGGAGCCTGGAAGTTGCAACATTGGAAGTATCAAGGTCAAATACCACTGCATCTTGATCAAAAGATTTAGCTTTTGCCAGGATTTGTCCTTTTTCATCCATTATTAAGCTACTGCCGTCAAATACAAGCTCGTCCTGGCCCCCAACCATGTTTACATACATTATATTAACCCGGTTATCCACTGCCCTGGTAAAAAGTATTTTTTCCCTTTCAAAGCTTTTGCCTATATGGTATGGAGAAGCAGAAATATTAATAATTAATTTTGCTCCACCCAAGATAGCCTGAGCTTTGGTGGGGCCAGAGGAATAATGAATATCTTCGCAAATATTTACCCCTACCAGGATATCTCCAACTGCATAAACCAAATTGTTGCTGCCTTTCTGAAAATACCTCTCCTCATCAAAAACTGAATAATTTGGAAGGAATTGCTTGTTATAGGTAGAAGCTATTTCTCCATCGTGCATTACTGCCGCTGAATTATATAAATACTGGTCCCTGTTGGCAAAGCCCAATATTATTACAATATTTTCAGAAAGTCCTTTCACCTTTTCCAAATATTTTAAGTTGTCCTCAATGAAAGCCGGCTTTAAAAGCAAATCTTCAGGGGGATAACCAGTTAGCGAAAGCTCCGGAAAAGCAATAATGTCTGCCTGTTTGCTTTTGGCATCATCTATAAAGCTCTTAATTATTTTGTAATTGCCTTTAAAGTCCCCAACAGTAGGATTTATTTGAGCCGCATATAGCCTTAAAGATGTAATTCCTTACCCCCCTTTTTGTAGCTTTTTCTTGGCTTCTTTTGAAATCCTATCTGGAGTCCAAGGGGGGTCCCATACCAGCTTAACATTAACATTGCCCACGCCTTCAAGTTCTTCTATTTTCTTTTTGGCCTGCTGGGTAATCATGGCATGCATCGGGCATCCCCGGACTGTCATGGTCATTTCAACATCTACATTGTTATTCTCATCCACGGAAACATTATATATCAACCCCAAGTCAACAATGTTTATGGGAATTTCAGGGTCATAGACTTCTGATAGGGCTTCATATACCTTTTCACCGGTTATTTTTTTATTGTCCATATTTCCTCCATGTTTTTACTGTTGATTATATTCTAATAGAATTTTAATTTAAATTAAAATGGTTAATTAATGGAATCAGCAAACGCTATTGCCTGCCCTAATGCTTTCCACAATTGCTGGAAACACTTCCAGAAAGTAATCAATCTC
>JBNJCV010000072.1:0-7787 GCA_051744245.1 Actinomycetota bacterium
GAAGTAGCTGATTTGGTTTAGAAAGATTAAGAGAAACAGGGTTACAAATTGTTACATATATTAATACTAAAAGAGTATGTATTAAAGAACTCATGCTCTCTCCTGGACAGATATGTCCTAAACATAGACCCCAAAGGTAATTGGGAAGCCTGGAAAAGAGGAAACTTTTAGGTGTAGGTGGGGCAGTGTTTTCTTATATGTTCCTGGGAAAAAACAATAAATCCTAAAGGAAAACCACCCCGGGATATAAAGAAATATTTTACTGTGTGGAATGAAGTTATTTTAAAGCCTGGGCAACAATATACGCTTATGCCTGATACACTTCATTGGTTTCAAGGAGATCCAGAAGGAGCAATAGTTTCAGAATTTTCTACAACTAGCATAGATGAAGCTGATATATGGACAGATACTGATATAAGAAGAATACCTGAAGTGAGGAAATAAATGAACCAAAAGAGATTAAGCTTAACTGTTAAAGAAATAGCAAAATTATCAGGATTTTCAAAAACTACAGTTTCTAGAGTTTTATATGGTAGTGATTTAGTTAAAAAGGAAGCCAAACAAGAAGTATTAAATGTGATTAAGGAAAAAAATATAAACCTAATATAATTGCAAGGAGCCTAAGGACAAAAAAAGACTAATAATATTGGTATAATTGAAAACATGCCCGCTTTGGGATTTAAAGTCCCCAAAGATGTATCGGTTATAGGATATGATAATATTAAGATTTCTTTAATGTTAAGGGTTCCTTTAACGGTTATAAATCAACCTAAATATGGGACAGGAAAAATAGCAGCTAATATATTATTTAAATTATTGGAAGGGAAAAAAGAAGAGGAAAAAATAATATTAAACCCGGAATTAGTAATAAGAGAGCCTGTATAGAAATTTGATTTAATTAATAAAAACTTAAAATAGCACATTTTTTATAAAGATATATGTCTAATTATATTTTGAGGTGAATTGATTTGGATTCTTTTAAAAACAAATTTAATAGGGTACAAAGATCATTATCTTGTATAGAACCTGATAGAGTTCCTAAATTTGATTTATTCTGGGAAGAGTTTACAAATAGATGGATTGATGAAAAAGATCTAAATTCAAACACTGATATTTACGAATATTATGATATGGATCTTATTCAAATAATTCCAAATACGGACCCAAAAATAAATTCTTATACATCTGTTAAGAGGGGAAAAGATTATGAAATATTTAAAAGTGGGTTCGGGTGCACATTAAAAAAAGCAACTTATTCTCCAATGCCAGGATATTTAGATTTCCCAGTAAAATCAGCTGATGAATATAAGGATTTCGTTTTAGAAGATCCTAATGAAAAAAGACGTTATTATGAACCGAGTGCAAATATTCTTTCTTCTGCAGGTAATAAAGAAGTCCCATCATTTAATGATCAATTAAATAATTATAAAGGGAAAATACCTGCAATGGGTCTTGTTTTAGAAGGTCAGGAAAAAACGTGGCGGATTAGAGGTATGGATGGTTTATTTATAGATTTGGCTACCGAAAAAAAGAAAGTTAAAAAATTTTTGAAAAGATTAGAAGAATTTGAGATACAAATAGGTTTAAATCAAATAGAAATGGGTGTTGATTTTATGATGATTGGTGGGGATGTTGCATATGATAAAGGAATGTTTTATTCGCCCGACATGTGGAGAGAATTTTTTAAACCTTTTCTATCAAATTTATGCAAAGCATTTAAAAAAGCTAAACCTAATATAAGAATATTATATCATGGCTGTGGCAATGCAAGTGCTATTTTTGATGATTTAATTGAGTGTGGCATTGACGCATATCAAGCTCTCGAGGTTAAGGCTGGATTAGATGTAATAGAGTTAAAGAAAAAATATAAAAATAGACTTGCTTATGTTGGTAATATTGATGTAAGAGATGTACTACCAGGGAGTAAAAAAGAAATAAAACAGCACTTTTTAAGAAAGTTAAATACCGCAAAGGGTGGTGGGTATATACCTATGGCAGATCATAGTGTACCATCTAGTGTTTCAGCTAATAATTATGACTATTACATTAGCTTGATAGAAAAATATGGAAAATATCCTTTAAAATTAGGTAAATTTGATATACCTGAATTAAATAATATTAAACAGCAGAAAGAATAAAATGAATGATACTAATAGAAATGTAATTGAGGTTAAAAACCTTACTAAAATATTTTCAGGTAAAATCTGGTTTGCAATTGATTATAGAAAAAGATATTATTACCAGCCTTTAGATGAAATTAATCTGAAAGATTGGTTAAAACAATCCAAATTATAAAACTTATTGGCGGAAGATGGAAAAATATAAAAGTTGCTTTTAGGCTCTCGGGTTGAAACAAACAAATTTGTATAAAATTTGTATAAAAGGTTTTATAAACCAGGAATATAGGTTATAATACCTATCGATTTATAAATATTTAGGAATTTTATGGATGATAAAAAAGGGAAATCGTTTACCGTACTCCTGATATCTGACGCAAAGTCAAAGGTAAGGAAATTTAAAATTACATTTAATTTTTTAAGGTGTCTTTATGTATTAGGGGTAATCGTGCTTGCAGCTGGAATAATTCTGGTATCAAACCTTTTTATAACCCAACAAAAGCTTGAGGAGAAAATTGCCGAGCTGGAGAGAATTGAATATAAGGTAAACTACAAAACTGTTGAGCTTGAAAACCTTGGAAATAAAACTTCAGAAATAGAGACAAAGACAAAGATACTAGAAAATTACTTAAAAGATGTAGAGGAACTTGACAGGGTGGTTAGGGATATAACCGGCGAGGGTGGATTTGAACAGGAAGTGGCAGTATATAATACAGACCTTAATGCTGATATTGAGCTTGAAAATAACCCCTCAGAAGTATTTTTCTATACCATGGACCAGGAGCAGGAGCTGGATGATATAGATGCACTGCTTGACGAGCTGTTAAAAGTTGCCCCCGAGCTATCCGAAAAGCTATCCGAGGATAAGAAAAACATAGAAGATCATATATATTTGATGGAACATACTCCATCAACATGGCCCACTTGGGGAAGGGTTACCTCACTGTTTGGTGAGCGGAGGTGGGGACACACCCATAAAGGGCTTGATATTGCAAATAGCACCGGTACACCAATTAATACCACAGCAAGCGGCATAGTAATCTATACTGGATATCACGGTGGATATGGAAAGAAAGTAATTATACACCATGGCTTTGGCTATAATACCGTTTATGCCCACCTGAGCAAGATAATGGTAGAGGTTGGAGACGAGGTTAAACAGGGAGATGTAATAGGGTTGATGGGAAATTCCGGAAATAGTACCGGACCCCACTTGCATTATGAAGTGCTTGTTGATGGAATCCCGGAAAACCCTAAGGATTTTCTGCCATAAAAATATTTTATTTAGTAACAGTGATAATCTCTTACAGGATAAATGGGCGCTATAGTAGAAGTTAAAAATCTGTCTAAGCATTATGGCAGTCTGGCAGCCGTAGATGGTATAAGCTTTGATATTGGAAAAGGGGAGATATTCGGACTCCTTGGCCCTAACGGCGCAGGCAAGACTACCACAGTTGAAATAATTGAGGGACTGAGGAAAGCTGATGGGGGAAGTGTTTTTGTCTGTGGCATGGATGCCTTAAGGGAGCCAGGAAGGATAAAAGAGATAATTGGGGTACAGCTCCAGAGCACTTCAATGTATGACCGGATCCGGGTAAAAGAAGCAATAGACCTTTTTGGGAGTTATTACAGGAAAGCAATACCTTCACCAAAAATTCTGGATTTGGTTTCCCTAAATGAAAAGAAAAATGCTTACTACATTTCACTTTCAGGGGGTCAGAAGCAGAGGGTTGCCATAGCCCTGGCCCTGGTAAATGACCCTGAAGTACTTTTTTTAGATGAGCCTACCACTGGCCTAGATCCCCAGGCACGTAGGAATGTCTGGGAAATAATTGAAAACTTAAAGAAAAAGGGGAAAACCATAATCCTTACCACCCATTATATGGAAGAGGCAGAAAAACTTTGTGACCGGGTGGGAATAATTGACCGCGGAAAAATAATAGCAGCAGATACTCCCGATAACTTAATTTCTAATGCCGGCCTAGACTCATGGGTAGAATTTAAGGCAAGCGAAGAAGATTTCAAAGTTATTGCCAGCTCGCTAAAGGGTATAAATAAAAGCTTGAGGGATGAGAGCGGAAAATATATTGTCTACACTAAAAATAGTTCCGCCCTATTAAAGGATCTGGTCAGGTTTACGGGGGGAAATGATATCAGTATTGACCATATTTCGACCAGGAAAGCGAGCCTGGAAGATGTGTTTTTAAAAATGACGGGCAGGAAATTGAGGGAATGAAAGTACTGGGAAGACAGATACTCCTTGAATCCAAATTGTTTTTAAGGAGGAAAGACGACCTGTTTTGGACCCTGGCTTTTCCCATGTTCTTCATGGTCTTATACGGGTTAATATATAGGGATACCATGTGGAATGATTACGGGATAAAGG
Organism: Actinomycetota bacterium; assembly: GCA_051744245.1. Classification (GTDB taxonomy): domain Bacteria; phylum Actinomycetota; class Humimicrobiia; order Humimicrobiales; family Humimicrobiaceae; genus M55B165. Next base: position 4,504 of record JBNJCV010000072.1, read on the forward strand.
CTATAGACTATACGCTTCCCGGGATTGTGGTGATGGCACTTATGGTTACCGGTATTATGGCCAATGCAACTGGCCTGGTAGAGGAAAGGGAAAAGGGAATTTACCGCAGGTTTTCAGTAACTCCCCTAAAAAGACAGGCCATAATCGGGGGCCAGATAATTCACCGCTATATAGTTATGCTACTGCAAACCATACTGCTTTTAATTGTAGGGATATTTGGTTTTCAGGTCACTATTAAAGGCAATTATTTTTTATTCTGGTTACTGCTGACTATCGGGGCGATTTGTTTTTTAAGCATAGGTTTCTTTTTGGCAAGCTTTATAAAATCTGCCCGGGCTGCAACCCCTATTTGCATGGCGGTATTTTTTATGTTTATGTTTTTAGGGGGAATTTTTTTTCCTGCAACCGTAATGCCGGATTTTCTAGCAGGTATTTCTAGAATTTTACCTTCCACCCATTTAAATGATGCATTCAGGATGGTAGCAGTAGAGGGAAAGGGAATAGCCTGGGTATGGAAAGACCTTTTAATTGTGGGAGCATGGCTGGCTGGAACGCTGGTTTTGTCCATTAAGTTTTTTAAGTGGGAATAGGCTTAACATCCCCTTTATAATACCCTGTTAATATTATATAATTTTTAAATCAAAATCTTAGAAAAGATAATTTAATTATGAAAAAGATAGCATTTTTAGGGCCGGAAGGGACTTTTACCGAAGAAGCCCTGGACATTTTTATAAAAAATAACCAAGAGGTTGAAAAAATACCCTTATCTACTGTTACTGAGGTGGTAAAATATGTGGACATGGGAAAAGCAGGCGAGGGCCTGGTTCCCATAGAAAATTCCATAGAAGGATCTGTAAATATTACACAGGACATCTTAACTTTTGAAAGCGAATCAAAGATCGTAAGGGAAATTACCATACCTATCAAGCATAGCTTGATAGGTAAGAAGAAACTGAAAATAGGCAACATAAAAAATATAATTTCTCATCCCCACGCCACTGCACAATGCAGAAATTATTTGTTGACCAATTTCCCCGATGCAAAAATTATTGCTGCCAATAGCACTGCCGAAGCAGTTAAAAAATTAATTGAAATGGATGAAGAAACGGCTGCCATTGGAACAAAAACAGCAGCAAGGATTTACGGCCTGGACATAATTGCTACAGATATTGAGGATAATAAGGGGAATAAGACCAGGTTTGTTTTTGTGGGGACCTACATTCCGCCTAAAACGGGAGATGATAAAACTTCGCTGGTCTGTTTTTTAAAAAAAGACAAGCCAGGCAGCCTATATAATATACTAAAAGAGTTTGCTGAGAGGAATATAAACCTAACCAGGCTGGAGTCCAGGCCAGCAAAAAAAGACCTGGGGGATTACGTGTTTATGATAGATGTTGATGGCCATATCCATGATGATGAATTATTCAGTGCTATTGAGGTGTTAAGGAAGAAAGTATATATGGTTAAAATATTAGGCTCTTATCCTGTTTGGAAAGATAAACAAGAAAGGCTATAAGTGATAGATTTAGAATTATTGAGAGACAACCCGGAAATAATAAGGGAAGAAATAAAAAAAAGGGGAATGGAAATAGATGTAGACAGGGATATAGGGTTAGACGAAAAGAGAAGGAAGCTAATCTTTAAAGTGGATGAACTCAGGTCAAGGAAAAATGATGCAAGCAAAGAAATCCCTACCCTAAAAGGGGAAAAGAAGGACAGTTTAATCAAGCAGATGAAAGAGTTAAACAAGGAATTGGAGCTGCTGGAAGAAGAGCTTAAGGAAGTTGAACAGAAATTTTTTGACAGCCTGGCCAATTACCCTAACATATCCCATCCCAGCACCCCTGTAGGGAAGGGCGAAGAGGATAATGTTGTAGAATATTTCAAGGGGAAGAAACCGGATTTTAGCTTTAAACCCAAAAACCATATACAGCTGGGGACCCAGCTTGATATTTTGGATGAGGAGAGGGCAGCCAAAATTTCCGGGTCAAGGTTTGTTTTTTTAAAAAATGAGGCAGTCTTGCTCGAGTTTGCCCTGATTGGTTATGTTTTTGATTTGCTTATAAAAAAAGGATTTGTCCCCATGGTTCCGCCCTCGCTGGTTAAAAAAGAAGCTATGTACGGGACTGGATTTTTTCCGGCTGAAAAAACCCAGTACTACAAAACGGAACTGGATGACTTGTACTTAATTGGTACTTCAGAGGTACCTCTGTGCGCTTACCATGCAGGCGAATTTTTGGATGCGGGGGATCTGCCAATCAAGTATGCCGGCTTTTCACCCTGCTATAGGAGGGAAGCTGGAACCTACGGTAAAGATATGGGGGGAATGTTTAGAGTACACCAGTTTGACAAGGTTGAGATGTTTGTATTCTCAAACCCTGAACAATCCTGGGATGATTATGCCTACTTAAGGGATACAGTAGAAGAAATTATTTCAGGTTTGGGTCTTCATTACCGGATAATGAATATGTGTACCGGGGATATCGGCAACCCTAATGTCAAAAAATATGACCTGGAAGCCTGGCTTCCTGGCCAGCAGAATTACAGGGAGCTTGCATCATGCAGCCATGATACTGATTACCAGGCCAGAAGGCTAAACATAAAATACAGGGATGGAGACAAAAAAGACTTTGTCCATACCATGAATAGTACTGCTTGTGCTATAGGCAGGACATTGATAGCCATATATGAAAACTATCAAACCGAAAAAGGGAATATTAAGATTCCTGATGTCCTGATTCCTTACATGGGCGGTAAAGATATTATCAGTGCAGAAAAGTAAGATTTTATTTATCCTAAAAAACGTGTATAATATGTTGCCTGGGAGGGGTGGCAGAGTCTGGTTGATTGCGGCGGTCTTGAAAACCGTTGAGGGTTTTCTCTCCGGGGGTTCAAATCCCTCCCCCTCCGCCAAAGTAAAATCAAAACCAATTTTAGGCTGGTAATTTCAGGTAATCCGGAATTTATTTTCTGCTTTTCTTAAATGAATTGTATAATGTATTTAAAAGATTCATTATACGTGATGGCAATCATTAAGGGTTTCTGTAGTAATGATAACTTACAGTTAAATATTCTTTAACTAAAAGGGATTTAATGGACAGGAAAGAAATAGCAGCCTTTCTCTTGACAGCCTGAGGCGAAATAAAGAGTTTATTGCCCTGGGGACCTTTAATAGTCTGTTTATAATATGCAGTTATCTGAGAGGGATGGACCAGTTCCTTACAGGGCGGTAGATGATTATTTTAAATAATAAAAGAGTAGGAAAATAATTGTAGTCCCCGGGA
>JBNJCV010000073.1:0-7729 GCA_051744245.1 Actinomycetota bacterium
TTTTTTTAGATTTTACATTTATGGCAGTTGGGGTAATATGTAATTAAAGTAACCTAAATTAAGGGGGGAAGTAATATGAAAGTAGCCATGTGTTCAACTGAAGCGGTACCCTTTGCCAAAACGGGGGGTTTGGCTGATGTGGTAGGTGCGCTTCCTTCTGCCCTGGGAAAAGTGGGGGTAGAGTGTTTTGTAATTATGCCCTACTATAACTCCATTTTTGGGAAAGATTACAGGTTTAAGAAAGTAAGGAATAAATTAAATGTCTCCATGAATGAAAGCAATGAGGAATTTTTTGACCTTCTGTCTTTGAAGCATGAAGGAATTTCTTTTTATTTTATAAAAAAAGACGAGTTCTTTGACCGCAATTACTTATATGGGACCCCTAAGGGTGATTACAAGGATAACGGTAAAAGGTATAGCTTCTTCTCAAAAGCAATACTTGAAGTTCTAGAGGAGCTGGATTTAGGTGTGGATGTAATACACTTAAATGATTACCATTGCGGGCTTGTCCCCATATATCTTAGGGAAATAAGGGAAAATGATTTGCCGGGAAAAGATTTTTTTAAAAATACCTCTACTGTTTTTACCATACACAATCTTGCTTATCAGGGAATATTCCAGAAGGAAATTTTAGAGTACAATGGGCTGGGATATAAATACTTTAAAATTGATGGGCTGGAATTTTACGGGAAAATAAATTTCATGAAAGGGGCTATACTGTTTTCAGATAAAATAACTACTGTAAGCCCTACTTACGCTAAAGAAATCCTCACTCCCCAATATGGTCATGACCTGGATGGGATTTCAAGGTCCCGGCAAAGGGATTTAAGTGGCATAGTTAACGGGATTGATTACATGGCGTGGGATCCAAGGCAGGATAACAAAATTGTTAAAAATTATAATATAAATAGCCTTACCGGAAAAAAAGAATGCAAGGATTTTCTGGTAGATAATTATTTTAATAAAAGATTCAGGGATAAACCTTTAATAGGCGCAGTAACTAGGTTGTCTGAGCAAAAGGGCATTGACTTAATTATAGATGCTATAGAAGAAATCTCAGGCAATGATTTTCTGCTTATTATATTAGGCACCGGGGAGGATAAATATCATAAGGTATTAAAGAAATTGCATAAAAAATATGAAGGAAGCCTATGTGCCCATATATTATATGATGACAGGCTGGCAAGAAGGATTTATTCAGGAAGTGACTTGTTTCTGATGCCCTCGAAATATGAGCCATGCGGATTAGGCCAGCTTATAAGTTTAAGGTACGGGACAGTTCCCGTGGTCAGAGATACCGGAGGTCTTTCTGATACTATCAAGGATATAAAGACAGAAGGGGACATAGAGGAAGGTGGAACCGGATTTAAATTCAAGGAATATAAAAGTGCCAGCATGGTAGAGGCATTAGACCGCGTACTTCCTTTTTATGAAAATGGAAGGCTTTGGAACAAAATTGTAAAAAACGGCATGAATAGTGATTTTTCATGGAAAAATTCAGCAGAATTGTATAAAAAGTTATATGAGGGTTAAACATGCCTGAAATAACAAAGGAAGACAAAACCGTATTAAGAAAATTAAATATACTCTACCAAATATCCAAATATGTATCTTCAACCCTGGATATCGATAAGGTGTTAAAGATTATATTGACTGGGGTCACTTTTGGCAATGGATTTGGCTTCAATAGAGCCCACCTGTTTTTAGCAGACAGAAGTAATGAACATTTGGTTGGAAGAATGGCAGTAGGCCCGGATAGCAAGCAGGATTCTGTAAAAATATGGGAAGGAATAAAAGAGAAAGATTATTCTCTTGATGCATTCTTAAAATCCCAGGTAAAAAATAAGGGGATTCACTCGCAGATAGATAAAAAAATAAAGGATATTAAAATACCATTATCTACTGGCAAGCTTGCCTCCAGATCATACAGGGATAATAAGATTGAAAATGTAGATTTAGGGTCACCCCAGTACAAGGAAGAAGATATTGAAAAAGAGCTGATAGAATACATTGGATATCCCAGGTTCTGCATCATACCCCTATCTTCCTTTAAAAGGCCGGCAGGGATACTGATTGTAGACAATAAATATAACCAAAGGATAATAGATGAAGAAGATATAACCTTTCTGTATATGTTAAGCCAGCAGGCTACCCTTGCAATTGAGAATGCAAATGCTTACCAGGACTTAAAGCGTATTATAAAAAGGTTGGTACAGGTAAATGAAAAGATTAATTACTTGAAGGAATATAATGAAAATATTGTAGAAAATATTCCTGTAGGAATCTGTGTGGTAAATGTGGAGAGTATTATCAGGGCCTGCAATTCCTATTTTTGCAGGATGGTAGATAGGGGCAAGGGAAGCCTTTTGGGCTCAAATATAGCAAGACATGGAATAGAAATAAAGGGAGTTAATATAAAGAGGTACATAAAGAAAGCCCTAAATAAAGGCAAAAGCAGAATTTTTGAAAAAGAAAATTGCCGGTTTGGGCCAGGAGAAGAGAAAATCTGTAATGTAAACTTGAGCATTTTAAAGAATGCAAAAAATGGAATTGATGGAGTAATAATAATCCTGGATGATATAACTGAAAAAACTAAGCTGGAAAAAAATTTGGAGGATCTAAAAAAGCTTGCCCAGTTAGGTGAACTTGCCGCCCAAGTTTCACATGAAATAAGAAACCCCCTAGTGGCTATAGGGGGATATGCCCGGCGGGCAAAAAAGAAATTATTGGCCGGAGAAGAAGTTAAAGTTAAAAACCTTTCTATAATTGCAGAAGAAGCGCAAAGGCTAGAGGGCATTTTAGACAACACCCTCCACTTTAGCCGGAAAAGAAAGATATCCTTTAAAAGGATTAACCTGGTAAATGTGCTGAAGGATGTCATGAGTGTAATTGAAGCTTATGCAGAAAAAAATGAGGTAAAGGTTAATATGGTAAATAGGAGTGGAATTGGAGAAAGAGTCATTATTAAAGGTTCAGCCAGTCACCTAAAACAAGCTTTTATAAATCTTATAAAAAATTCAATAGAGGCTTCCTATAGGGGGGATGCTGTAAATATATACTTGGAAAGAAAAGGAAATGATAAGATAATTATAAAAATTGAAAATAGAGGTTCAATAATTGAAAAGGAAGACATAGAGAAAATATTTTTACCCTTTTACTCTAGAAAAAAAACGGGAACCGGCCTGGGCCTTGCTATAACTAAAAGCATTATTTCAGATCATAATGGAAAAATTGACGCAAGAAGTGAAAACGACATAACAGTATTTATAATTAAGCTTCCGCTGGAGGTGAGGGTAAGATGAGCAAGATACTGATAATTGAGGATGAAGACAATATCAGAAATTTATACAGGGATGAATTAATTGATGAGGGTTATGAAGTAATAACGGCAGAAGACGGAAAAGACGGCTTTAACCAGTTTGTAAATAACCAGCCGGACCTTATTACTATTGACATAAAAATGAAGGGAATGGATGGGATAGAGCTGATGCATAAAATAAGGAAAATAGATAAAAATATTCCCATTATCTTATATACGGCATATGGAGAATATTCGCAGAATTTTGCTACCTGGGCTGCTGATGAGTACCTGGTTAAAAGTTCTGATTTAAAAGAGTTAAAAGACAAAATTAGAAAGATGGTTTCATAATTTACATTAATATCTAAAAGGGATATAATACCTGTTTTATGGAAAGGGGTGAACTAGATTTGCCTGAACTGAGAAAAGATTTAATAACTGGTGAATGGGTAATAATTGCCACCGAAAGGGCAAAAAGGCCTGATAAATTTAAAGGGGCGCCTTCCGATGTAAATATTAAAACCAGTACCGAAAGTTGCCCGTTCTGTTATGGTAATGAAAGCATGACACCCAAAGAAGTGTTCACTATTTGTTCCAGCAGGGAACGCAAGCCCAATACTAAAGGATGGCAAGTAAGGGTTGTACCTAATAAATTTCCTGCCCTTCTTTCCAATTTGCCATTAGAATCTTCAAAGGTAGGAATTTATGATGTAATGAATGGATTTGGAGTGCATGAAGTAATTATTGCATCCCCAAAACATATACACAGTATTGCGGAGCTGGAGCTGGGGGAATTTGAATTGATGGTAAATTCATATGTAAACAGGATGCGGTCATTACAGAATGATGAAAGAATAAAATCTATCATTATAATGCATAACCAGGGAAAGGAGGCTGGGGCTTCCTTAGACCATATCCATTCCCAACTTTTTGCACTTCCCTTGATACCTCCTGTACTGGGCAAAGAACTTAGCGGAACTCTGGGTTATTTTAACGGCAATAATAGCTGCGCGATGTGTGATATATTAAAATTTGAGTCCAGGGAAGACAAAAGGGTAGTTTTTGAGGATAACAATTTTATGGTTATTGAGCCTTTTGCTTCTAGCTCGCCTTACGAAACCTGGATTGTACCTAAAAAGCATAGTCCAAGCTTTGAAAACTTGGAGGCAGAAGAAATTAGCTCATTTTCCTATTGCCTAAAAGTTGTTATGGACTTCTTCTATAGTGATCTTAATAATCCGCCATTTAATTATTATATACATACAAGCCCTACATTTATTGACACCAGCAAGTATTTCCACTGGCATCTTGAGTTATTTCCTAAATTAACCATAAAGGCAGGCTTTGAAATGGGGACGGGAGTTAATATAAACATAACCAGCCCTGAATTTACTGCAGAATTTATGAAGGAAAAACTAAAAAGGCTAAAGGTAAAAGTTTAACCATATTTATAGTGCAAAATTTAGTAGACAAAGTAAAAGAAACTATTACTCACTACTGTATGCTGGAGAAAAATGATAAGGTGTTGGTTTCAATTTCTGGTGGTCCTGATTCAGTTTTCTTGCTGCACTCCTTAACTACGTTAAGTAAAGAACTTAGAGTTAATATTACTGCTTTCCATCTTGACCACATGACAAGGGGTGGACAATCTAAAAAAGATGCACTTTTTGTAAAAGGTTTATGTGAAAGGAAAGGAATAAAACTTATAAGCAGAAAGGAAAATGCTAAAAAATGGAGCAAGGGGGAAGGCTATTCCTTTCAGGAAGGGGCTAGAATATTAAGGCTAAAATACCTGAATGAAGCTGCCATGGAATACAATATAGATAAAATAGCTATAGGTCATAATGCTGATGATAATATAGAGACTTTGCTGATGAACCTTATACGGGGCACTGGGTTGAGGGGACTGGCAGGAATTGACCCTGTGTCAGGTAAGATAATACGTCCCCTAATAGGGGTTTTCAGAAAAGACATTCTAAATTTCTTGGATACCAATGGTATTAGCTATAGGATAGATAGAACTAACCTGGAAACTGAATATTTTAGAAATAAAGTAAGGAACATACTGGTTCCGGTCATTGAAGGCAAATTAAGGAAAGGTTTTAAAAAGAACATTAAAAGAACTATAGAAATAATAAGAGGGGAAAATGATTATTTAGATAAGTCCGCAGAAGATTTATTGCATAAAAATTGTGAAGTTATAAGAGCTGGTCATAAAATTATCCTTGTAGAAATGCCGGTAGAATTTATTGCCGAACTGTACTATGGGCTAAAAAATAGGGTAATCTTAAAAGCTATAGAGGCAGTCAGGGGAAATTTAGTGGATATTAAATTGAAAAATATTGAAGATATACTAAATATTAGCAAGGAAGGGGGAGAGGCAAAAAAAGTTAGCATATCCAAAGAAACAGTTGCCATAAAAGAAAAGGGGAGCTTGTTTTTGGTAAATAATTTGTACAAAAGAGACTTGCCTGAGAAGTACAGGCTTCTTTTAGGGGAGGTAAATCAGCCTGAACAGGAATTAGAAATAAGGGATGGTAAAAAAACCACTTATAAAGAGTTTAATCTAGACGTATATACTAAGTTAATGGATAATGGTTCCAAAGATAAGGAGTTTAAGTCTGCAAAAGGCAATGAAGCATTTTTAGATTATGATAAAATAGATTTTCCTGTTAAAATAATGTATTGGAAAAAAGGTGACAGATTTTTTCCTTTGGGAATGGAAGCAGAAAAGAAGTTACAGGATTTTTTTACCGACCTTAAAATTCCAAAGCATTCTAGAGGCCTGATACCGGTGTTTAAGGACAAAGAAAAAATAATTTGGGTTGCAGGCTATAGGATAGACCAAAGGGTAAGAATTACTGGAAATACTTCCAAAATATTATATATAAAAGTAAATAGAAATGACTAAATATAAATTAGTAAAAGATGCAAATAAACATTATATTTTGAACGACGGGGCCAAGATCAAAGTTCTTATATCTGAAGAAGAACTAATGGAGAAAATAAAAGAGTTAGGGAAACAGATTACCGAAGATTATAAGGACAGAAATCCTATATTGGTGGCAGTGCTGAGAGGCTCGTTTATATTTGTTGCAGATATTTCTAGGGAGTTAAAAATACCGGTAACCTTTGATTTTATGGCAGTGTCCAGTTATGGAAATTCTAAGTTCAGCTCTGGAATTGTAAGGATAACCAAAGACCTGGAATTTAATATTGAAAATAAGAATGTATTAATAATTGAAGATATAATAGATTCAGGGAGGACTCTAAATTACCTGATTAAAAACCTGGAGGCAAGAAACCCTAAGTCGATTGAAGTCTGCGCCCTACTGGATAAAAATGTCCCCAGGAAAAAGAAAAATAAAATAAAATATAAAGGGTTTGATATACCCAATAAATTTGTCGTAGGTTATGGTTTGGATTATGCTGAAAAATACAGAAATATACCATTTATAGGGTATATTGAAAATGAAGTATAATTATACTATTATCTTTTACAACAGCTTATAAGTTAAGTTGTATAAATCTTAGAAAGAGGAGATGTTGAGACTTGAAAAAAGATCCAAATAAAGGTTTTAAAAATAGAAGTTTTAGAAATATAGCATTGTTGATACTTCTTATAGTGGTAATGTTTTTGATTTTCAGAAATCCCATGTTTCTTGCCACTGAGGTTAAAGAATTTACCATGAATGAATTCGTGGGGGAGGTAAAAGCAGGCAATATAAATGTTTCTGCACCTGTGGTGGTTAAAGGGGAAGATAATACCATAGAAGGAGAGCTTGCAGATGGCACCTCTTTTAAGGTTTCCTTCTTAGAGAACTATGATATTTCACAGTTCTTGCTTGAAGAGGATATACCTTTTAGGGTGGATAATCAAAACCAGTCAATGTGGGTACAAATATTAATTGGGGCATTACCCTTTATTATAATGTTTGGCCTTATTTTCTTCATGATGAACCAATTGCAGGGTGGAGGGTCAAAAGTCCTTCAATTTGGAAAAAGCAAAGCAAAAATAGCCAATAAAAATAAGAAGAAGAGAATAACATTTAAGGATGTAGCAGGGGTTGAAGAAGCGGTAGAGGAGCTAAAGGAAGTAGAAGAATTTTTGGAAAACCCAAACAAGTTTAAAGCAATTGGCGCAAAGATACCCAAAGGTGTGCTGCTATATGGGCCTCCGGGCACAGGCAAGACACTACTTGCCAGGGCTGTGGCAGGAGAAGCAGGCGTGCCTTTCTATAGCATAAGCGGTTCGGAGTTTGTAGAAATGTTCGTTGGTGTTGGTGCTTCCAGGGTCAGAGATCTTTTTGCACAGGCTAAAGCCAGTCAACCTTCAATTATTTTCATGGATGAAATTGATGCAGTTGGAAGGCATAGAGGCGCAGGCCTGGGAGGAGGCCATGATGAAAGGGAACAAACCCTTAACCAGTT
>JBNJCV010000074.1:0-7686 GCA_051744245.1 Actinomycetota bacterium
ATAATGGAAATGGGAATTGACATTAACTTTTATTTATATATAATTTTTCAAAAAGTAACAAAAATTATAAAAATGGAATTAAACTCCGGAAATTACATAGACACTTCTAAAAGTCTTTTTAGCAAGATATGCTTGCTGAAGGATAACACCTGCTGGCGTAGTTAATAATTAGCTATTGCCAGTGTTTGGCCTTATTTAAAGAATTTATTTGTTTATACATAACAACCTTGCTCCAAACATTGGTATTTACTTTTTGTTATCAAAATCATTGGAGTATTTATGTTTAACCTAAATGAAAAACAATATAAAAAATTAAGAAATAAGTATAGTTTAATACCCCTTTGCAGGGAATACATGGTGGATACAGAAACCCCTGCCTCCCTGTTTTTAAAAATTAAAAAATCCAGGAATAATATTTTCCTGCTGGAAAGTATAGAAGGCCTTAAGGGCCTTTCCAGGTATTCAATAATAGGGGTGGATTTCAGCCATGCGATAGAATTTAGCAGTGGAACCTTCTGTATTGAAGAAAAAGGGGGGAATAAACACATTACACAAACCAGGGAGCCATTAAAAAGCCTTAAAGAGTTTATGGATAATATTTCTGTATACAAGGATAGCAGTCTCTCCCATTTTGTAGGCGGGGCGGTAGGCTATTTAAGCTATGACCTGGTAAATTATTTTGAAAGTATACCACTGCCCCAGGCAAGTCCAAAGTATCCGGAGATGCTGTTTTACCTAACCGAAACCATAGTAGTTTTTGACCATTTCCTGAATATCATGAAAATTATCTCCACCGCAAGCAGGGGCAGCCCAGAAGCTTCTTATGAGGCGTCTGCCGATAATATTCAAAGGCTTGAAGATATCATATTTAATACCAGGAATATTTCTAATGGGAAAAATATTATTAGTGCCGACAGAGCCCCTAAAGTGGAAGGGTTTGAATCCAATTTTACCCGTAATAATTTTATAAGCTCAGTAAAAAAAGCCAAAAAATATATAACCTCTGGCGATACTTTTCAGATAGTGCTTTCACAAAAATTCAGCATCAACACCGATATCGATCCATTCAGTATTTACAGAGGGCTTAGGACCACTAACCCTTCGCCATACATGTATTTTCTGGATTTTGGAGAATTTAAAATTATAGGTTCTTCCCCTGAACCCCTTATAAAAATAAAGGATGGGCATGTTTTAACCTGCCCTATAGCGGGGACCAGGAAAAGGGGAGAAAATGATGAAGAAGATAAAGCACTGGTTGAGGATCTGCTGGCTGACAAAAAAGAAAAAGCTGAACATAACATGCTGGTAGATCTGGCCAGAAATGATCTGGGCAGGGTGTGCAGCTATGGCTCGGTAAAGCTAAAAAGTTACATGGATATTGAAAAATATTCCCATGTCATCCACCTGGTATCAAGGGTAGAGGGGAAGCTATCAAAGGACAGGTCAATATACGATGCTCTGATGAGTGTTTTTCCGGCTGGCACGCTAACTGGGGCGCCAAAGGTAAGGGCAATGCAGATAATAAGTGAGCTTGAGCCCGAGAGGAGGGGCCCTTACGGGGGCGCAGTTGGCTATTTTGGCTATGACGGTAGTTTGGATAGCTGTATTACTATAAGGACTGCAATAATGAATTCTAATAAAATTTATATCCAGGCAGGCGCGGGCATTGTTTTTGACTCTGTGGCTGAACATGAATACCAGGAAACAATTAATAAGGCAAATGCTCTTTTTAAGGCAATAACGCTTGCTAAAGGAGGGGAAAATGTTACCAGGAATAATAGATAAATTATTAGACTTTAAAAATCTTAGTTTGCTTGAATCCTATAAAGCTATGAAATACATAATCAGCGGCAAAGCCAATGATTGCCAGATTGCCTCTTTTCTTACTGCCCTAAAAATGAAGGGTGAAACTATTGAAGAGATAAGCGGGTTTTCTAAGGCTATGCTGGAGGTAGCAACTAAATACAAGTTAAGCCATAAGGTAATTGTGGATACTTGCGGTACAGGGGGAGATGGCAAGAATACATTCAATATCTCCACTACTGCTGCATTTATTGCTGCCGGAGCCGGGGTAATAATTGCCAAGCATGGAAACCGCGGGGTTTCAAGTTTAAGCGGTAGTGCAGACGTATTAGAAGAATTGGGGATTAAAATAAGTATTGAACCCGGTGATGTGGTAAACTGTATTGAAAAACTGGGAATTGGCTTCATTTATGCTAGGGATGCGCATAAGGCAATGAAAAATGTAGCTAAAGCAAGAAGAGATTTAGGTATGCAGACAGTATTTAATATACTTGGCCCCATTACCAACCCTGCTATGGCTACCGGTAGAGTGCTAGGGGTTTTTGATAGAAAGCTAATGGAAAAAATGACCTATTCTTTAAAAGAATTGGGAATAAACCGGGCTTTGGTTGTTTATGGTCTTGAAACCCTGGATGAAATTTCTGTATCCGGCGACACTCTGGTATCTGACCTGAATGCCGGCGAGGTTAAAAAATATACCATAAATCCCAAGGATTTTGGATTCAGCTTATTTCCATTAAAAGAACTTACGGGGGGAAGCCCAAAAGAGAATGCGGAGATCATTTTAGAGATCCTTTCAGGAAAAGAAAAGGGAGCTAAAAGGATAGCCTCCATACTCAATGCTTCTGCAGCCATAATTGCAGGAGAGAGGGCAAAAAATTTCCCCCAAGCCATTAGATTGGCAGAAGAATCTATAGATAGGGGCATGGCTTTGGAAAAATTGAATAAATTAATAGAAATGACAAATAAATGTTAACAGGTGAAAGGGAGAATTTGGAATATTTAAAAAACATATTAGTAAGCAAGAAAAAACAACGCCCTAACTTAAAATACAAGAGAGTAAAATCCAGTAATTCTAATTTTTTAAAAAATTTTGAAAAAGGGAAAATAAATATTATTGCAGAAATAAAGAATGCTTCTCCCTCTAAAGGAGTTTTAAACCATTTTGAGGTTAAAAAAATAGCTTCGGCTTACAATAAGTTCCAGTGTTTTATTAAAGGTATTTCTGTGCTTACTGAACCTCTTTATTTTAAAGGAAGCATTGATAATATAAAGAAGGTAAAAGAAGTCACCGATATTCCAATTTTAAGGAAAGACTTTATTATTTATCCAGAACAAGTTTATGAAAGCGCAAATCATGGGGCTGATTGCATCCTTCTGATAGCTTCGCTGATGAGCAAGAAAAAATTAAAAGCTTTATATAACCTTGCAAAAGAACTTGGCTTGGATGTTATGGTAGAGGCCCATAATTTGGATGAATTTCAAAAAGCTTTAGACATGGGAGCAAATATAATTGGCATAAATAACAGGAATTTAAAAGATCTCCAAATCGAGAAAGAAAATTCAGTAAATATAATAGATAAAGTTGAAAACAGCAAACTACAGGATGTAAACATTATTTGTGAAAGTGGAATTGAGCATACAAAACATATTTTAGAGATGCAGCGCCAGGGAATTTGCAATTTCCTTATAGGCACTTATTTTATGAGGGCTAAAAGTGTAATAACTACCCTATCATATCTGGAACTGGCTTTGAACAAGGAAGGATTGATATAGGTGGTATGGATTAAGGTATGTGGAATTACTAAAAGAGAAGATGCTTTGGCTATTTCAGATTTTCATCCTGATGGTTTAGGTTTTGTATTTTATCCAAAAAGTAAAAGATATATAAGCCTTGACAAAGCTGGGGGCATAATCAGTAGCATCAGAAAGAAATACAGGGAAGAATCTCCAGGAATGGTAGGAGTATTTGTAAATGATAGTCTTGGTTTTATAAGGAAAGCCAGCCTAAAGTTGGGGTTGGATTATCTGCAGTTTTCGGGGGATGAAGATCTAGGATACCTGCAGGAAGTAAAAAAAGATACTGGCAAGAAAATAATTAAATCTGTAAGGGTTGAGACAAACCAGGATATATTAAGTCAAATAAAATATTTTAGGAAAACAGCAGACTATATTTTGCTTGATAGCTGGACCGGGCAAGACTATGGCGGTTCAGGGATAAGGTTTGACTGGGAACTGGCAAAGGACTGCATGGATTACCTGCCAGTTATTTTGGCAGGGGGGCTAGGTCAGGAAAATATTTCTGAGGCAATTATAAAATTACAGCCGTTTGGTGTTGATGCTTCATCAAGGCTTGAAAGTGCCCCTGGCAAAAAAGATATAATGACAGTTAGGGAGTTCATAAGTAAGGCAAGAACTGTAGAAAGGCAAACGTAGATGGTGAAAAATAAAAAAGGTTATTTCGGAAAATATGGGGGGATGTTTGTCCCCGAAATATTGGTGGATGCTTTAAAGCAGCTGGAAAAAAACTATCATAAATTTAAACAGGATAAAAGTTTTAAAAAAGAGTTAAAGGACCTGCTAAAAAATTATGCGGGACGGCCGACCCCCTTATATTTTGCAGAAAACTTAACTGATTTCATAGGAGGCGCAAAAATATACCTCAAGAGGGAAGACCTATGCCATCTGGGAGCCCATAAAATAAATAATACATTAGGGCAGGTGTTGCTAGCAAAAAAAATGGACAAGAAAAAAATAATTGCTGAAACTGGCGCTGGCCAACATGGGGTATCAACTGCCGCCTGTGCGGCGCTTTTGGGATTTGACTGTAAAATTTTTATGGGCAAAATTGATATAAAAAGGCAGAAGCCTAATGTAAGGAGGATGGAGCTTCTGGGCTCAGAAGTAGTGAAAGTAACCTCAGGTAGCATGACCTTAAAAGATGCTTGCAATGAAGCCTTAAGGTATTGGGTCTCTAATATTGATGATACTTATTATGTTCTCGGATCTGTGGTAGGTCCCCACCCTTATCCTACTATGGTAAGGGATTTTCAGACTGTAATAGGAAAAGAGCTTAAAAAACAGCTTAAAAAAGAAGGCATAAATCCCGACTACCTGGTTGCCTGTGTAGGAGGAGGAAGCAATTCAATAGGCATGTTCTATCCCTTTATAGGCAATAGCAGAATAAATATGGTGGGCGTTGAAGCCGGAGGAAAAGGTATAAATACTAAAAAACATGGAGCTTCGATTTCGGGAGCTAAAGAAGGTGTTTTTCACGGATCTTTAAGTTATGTTTTACAAGACAGTTTTGGCCAGATAAGGGAAGCCTATTCTATTTCTGCGGGACTGGATTACCCTGGGGTGGGACCTGAGCATGCCTATCTTGCGGAATCAAATAAAGTAAGTTATGTAAACGTCTCGGATAAGGAAGCGCTTGAAGGTTTTAAGTTGCTCTCAGAAAAAGAGGGCATAATTCCTGCCCTCGAAAGCAGCCATGCGCTGGCATACGCAGCTAAGATTGCTGGAAAGATGGAGAAGGATAAAATTATTATTGTCAACCTGTCCGGAAGGGGAGACAAAGACATAGACAGTGTATATAAAGAAGTAAATAAAGGAAGGAAAAAAATTGGAAGGCAGTAAGATTTGCTTGACATTTAAAAAGCTGGGTGGCAGAAAAGCATTTATCCCTTTTATAACCTGCGGCTATCCAGAGATGGATAAATTCTTTCAATTATTTAATCTTTTAGTGGAAACAGGAGCAGATATTATTGAAATAGGGCTCCCTTTTTCTGATCCGCTGGCAGATGGGCCGGTAATACAGGAAACATCCAGGGTGGCTTTAGAGAATGGGGTAAATGTTGATATTTTATTTAGCTCGGTAAAAGAAATCAGAAAAAAACACGGGATTCCAATAGCAGTAATGACTTATTTTAATCCTGTGTACAACTATGGCATAGAAGACTTCCTTGAGAAATGCAAGGCAGAGAATGTTGACGGATTAATAGTTCCTGACTTGCCATTAGAAGAATACTGGAGTTTTAACCATTATTTTAAAAGGTCCGGAATTGATAATATCATGCTGGCATCCCTTACTTCCAGCAACAACAGGCTTAAAAAAATTGCAGAAATTGGCAGAGGATTTCTTTACTGCGTTTCTGTTAAGGGAATTACGGGAATAAGGCCTGACTTGAGAGAAGAGGTTAAGGGATTTTTAACCAGTTTGAGAAAAATAACTAAGTTGCCTCTGGCATTGGGTTTTGGCTTGTCCAACAAGAAGCAAATAGCAGAGATAAAAGATTATTGTGATGGCATTATAATTGGAAGTAAAATATTATCGATGGTAATGGAAAACAAAGATTTTGGCAAAGCTCTAGAGGAAATAGAAAACTTTACTGGAGAAATAGGAAAAATATTAAAGAGTTAAAAAATGTTTAAAAAAATTAGCTTGATCTTGGTATTGGTTGTAGCAGCCTTTAGTCTGGTTTCCTGTACTGGCCAGCTAACAGAAACCGGACAGGAAGAACAGCTGCCAACTGTAGCAGAAACAGAAGTAGAAGCAGAAACAGAAGACTATCCACGAAAATTTAGCGGAAAGCTTTCGTTATCCATAGTTAGTGATATAGCTATTCCCGGCCAGGCAATAGATGTGGATGTTGAAGGCAGTTATGCTTATGTTACTGATGACCTGGGACAGTTATATGTTATAGATGTCTCCAGCAAGGAAAATCCTCGGATTGTCAGCAAGGTTAGAAATATTGACTCGGCAAATATTGTAATTGCCAAAGGTAGTTATGCTTATATTTCTTATACCAGCTGGCAAAAAGATGCAGAAGAAGTATACTCGGAATGCGGATTTAAAATCATAAGCATTTTAGATGAGGAAAATCCCCAAGTCATCAGCAATTATATTAGCGGCAAAAACACGAGAAAATCTGTCCAAGTGCTGTTTGTCAATGGTAATTATGCATACCTTAATACTACCGAAGTAATAAACGGAGAGCAGATAAACCAGCTTGAAATAGTAGATATAGAAAATAAAGATAAGCCTAGGCTGATATCAAAATTAAGTATAGAGGGAATGCCATGGAGTGTGTGGGCGAGCGGGAAATATGCTTATGTAAACACCAGCATTTACCAAGAAGAAGAGGAAACAGAAAGCCGGCTTTTGGTTATTGACATTGAGGATAAGGATAACCCTAAAAAAGTGGGGAGCTGCCAGTTGCCAGAGGGGACTGCTGGCATTTATGTGGAGGGAAATTTTGCCTATGTTTCAAATAATACTAAAGGGAATGAGAATGGCAGTAGTAGCCTGAAAAGCTACCTGCAAGTAGTAGACATCTCGGATAAAAGCAGCCCAAAACTTATGGGCAAATGTGAAATTCCAGGTCAGGGATGGGAACTGGATATGGTGGGTAGCTTTGTTTTTGTATCTGATTTAGAAGGTGGGGTATTTGCAGTTGATATAACTGAAAAGGATAATCCGGTTATTACTGATAGCCTTTATACCAGTGGAACATCTTATGATATAACTCTGGAGGGTAATTTTGGATATTTGGCAGATGGTTTTTCAGGATTGACCATAATTTTACTGTCTGGTGAGCAAAACGGGCCTGATACAGTTAAATTAATCCCCCAGGCAATTTTTGAGGTATTTGGAGATAATATTGGTGAATACAGCTATCCGGTAGGTGTTCCCGTGTATTTTTCAGCTGCATCTTCTTATGACCCGGAAGGGGAAGAGCTGGATTTTTATTGGGAAATTGAAACCCAAACCCTTGAGGGGAGGGAGATTTCATATGTGTTTAACCTTCCTGGAGAATATGAGGTAAGTCTGGAAGTATCTGATGGCACGTATTCTGATACAGCTACAAAGACCGTGAAGGT
>JBNJCV010000075.1:0-7658 GCA_051744245.1 Actinomycetota bacterium
TAGGATTTTGCTTTAAATTTAAAAATTTTATTTCCTGGGGGGACACTCTTCAAGCTCTAAATTTATATCTATATAATCTCCATTTCTATATACTTTTAACTGTACTACCTGCCCACAATCTTTCCTTAACAGCTGTGATAATATTTCATAAGGAGTTTTAATTTCTTTTTCGTCAAATTCTACTATTATATCTTCAGGTTTCAATCCTGCTTTGTCTGCAGGGGACCCTTCTAGAACATTTGCAATTAGGGCTCCAGCAATATCGGTATTATTCTGCCCTATTTCTATGCCCATAAAAGGTATCCTTGCTCTACCATATTTTATAATCTGTTCAGCAATGTTGACTGCCGTATCTACGGGTATGGCAAAACCCACTCCAGAACTTGTCCCCGAGGTAGATATTCCTAAAGTGTTAATCCCTATAACTTTACCCCCTATATTTATTAAGGGACCACCGCTATTGCCTGGATTGATAGCAGCATCTGTTTGTATTGCATCCACTATTGGTAATTGATCTGATGCAATGGGTATTACTCTGCCTTTTCCGCTAATTATGCCCATTGTAACTGTTTGCTG
Organism: Actinomycetota bacterium; assembly: GCA_051744245.1. GTDB lineage: Bacteria > Actinomycetota > Humimicrobiia > Humimicrobiales > Humimicrobiaceae > M55B165. The sequence goes on from JBNJCV010000075.1 coordinate 577, forward strand.
TATACCAAATGGACTACCAACAGCAATTACGATATCACCTACTTCCTCATCTTCAATAGTACCAAAATCAGCAGGTTGCAGGTTGTCTGCATCTATCTTTATTACCCCTATATCTGTCTCTGTATTTATGCCTACCAACGTTGCCTCTTTTCTTACTCCATTATTCAGGGTAACTATTAGTTTTTCTGCATTACCCACTACATGGCTATTGGTTAATATATAGCCTTCCTTGTTAAGAATTACCCCTGAGCCCATCCCTTGCTGTAGTTGTTCCTGGCCAACTAGGTTCTCTGTAATTACACCTACCTGTATGCTAACCACCGAAGGCGTGACGCTTTTAACTAAACCATTAATTTTTGAATTAAATTGTCCGAGGGTAAACTGCTCGTATTCCTGTTTTACAGAAATTTCTCCAGATGACGTTTCTTCTTTTTTTGTTTCTGTTGCTTGTTCGTTTTCATTCTGTATTAGATAGTTAGGGATGCAGGAAATATTAAAAGCTGCAATAAATATAGTAATAGTTATTACCAGTGCAATTTTTAGTATTTTTTTATTTTTCATAACTCTCACCTGTTAATAATCTATCAGATAAAAAAAAGATAAACAATGGAAAGGAAATTACTAATAATATCCTTTTATTATAATCTTCTGTTAATTTATTATAATATAGAAAAGGAGGTGTTTAGATGTTTAAAGACAGGAAAGATGCGGGAAAAAGATTAGCAAAAGCTTTAACAAAATACAAAAATGGCAATACCATAATACTTGCCATTCCCAGAGGAGGAGTAGAAGTCGGATTTGAAGTGGCCAAACACTTAGGTGTAAATTTTAACCTTTTGATATCCAGAAAATTGCCTCTCCCTTATAATCCGGAATCCGGTTTTGGTGCAATTTCAGAGGATGGCAGCACCTTTATTTTCAAGGAGGCAGATATGTGGCTTTCTGCAGGAGAAATAGAGCGTATTAAAGCAGAGCAATCTGAAGAAATTAAAAGCCGTATACAAAATTTAAGGGGAGGTGAACCTCTGCCGGATATTTCTGATAAAAAGGTGGTATTAGTTGATGACGGTCTGGCAATGGGATCAACTATAAGGGCGTCAATAATGTATTGTAAAAACCAGGAAGCTTTTAAAATCATTGTTGCAGTTCCGGTAGCTGGCACCAGAGTAGTTAAAGAAATAAGTAAATTGGTTGATGATATAGTGGTTTTAGAGCAACCTACGGATTTTAGAGCAGTTGCCCAGGTTTATGAGAATTGGCATGATGTAAGTGATGAAGAGGTATTAAATATTTTAAAAGAATGGAAAAGCCATTTTAAAAAAAATGAGACAATATGATATTTATGTTAAAATTAATGGAAATTGATTTGCCCTCGTAGCTGTTTTTAAGTAAAAGGAATTTTATGATTTTGGAATTTCCGGGAACCAGAGGTGAAATAGAAGAAAGTACTAAAAAGCATAGATACCATTCTTCCCTTATTGTTAAGTATAAAGATACTGAAATATTAATTGATTATGGGGAAAAACACAGCAAAGATTTAGAAGAAAAGATTAATAGTTTTGATGCAATATTTATTACCCATGCTCATCCCGACCATTATATCTGGACTTTAAAGGAAGAAAAATCAGTAAATATACCTGTTTATCTTACTAAAGTTGCTTATGATTACAGTAATAACAAACCGGTTAATTATAAAATTCTAAAGAGTTATAAAACACTAGGGTTTAAAGATTTAAATATAACCCCCTTTGAGGTGATACATTCGATTCGGTGCCCTGCGGTAGGCTACAGGGTAGAGGGGGATAAAAACATATTTTATGCTCCTGATTTGATTGACACCCAAAAAGATAAGAAAGAAACTTTAAACGGTATAGATTGCCTGGTAGGGGACGGGTCTAGCTTATATACTAATATGGTAAGAAAAAGGAATGGGAAGCTGTACGGCCATACAAGGGTTAAAACTGAAATTAATTGGTGTAAAAAATATGGAATAAAAAAATTTATTGTAACCCATTGTGGCAAGCAAATTGTTACTATGGAAAAAGAAAAGTTAGATGAAAAAATAAGGGAATATTCTGCTGGGGATAGTGTTAATGTGAAAGTAGCTTATGATGGTTATGACTTAAAATTATAAGAAGGAGGAAAAAATTGAAAACTATTTTTTGTTATGGGGATTCTAATACTTATGGTTGCAAACCTATCGGATTTGATATCTTAGAAGAAAATTTTATACCGGTAAATGAAAGATATTCAATAAGGGAGAGATGGACAGGAATTCTCCAACAGGAATTAGGGGAAGGATATAGAATAATAGAAGAGGGGTTGAATGGGAGAACCACTGTTTTTGATGACCCCATAGAAGGAAATTACAGGAATGGTAAATCATATCTCTTACCTTGTCTAGAATCACATGCTCCCATAGATTTAGTGTTGTTAATGCTAGGCACTAATGATCTTAAATTAAGGTTTTCTGTTTCTGCTTTTGACATAGCAGCCGGAGTAGGGGCGCTGGTTGATATTATAAAAGCCAGTGGTTGTGGAAATAACGGAAGAGCTCCCCAGGTATTAATACTATGCCCGCCTCCACTGGGTAAGATAACTAATTTTAGTGAGATGTTTCTAAATTCTTTGGAAAAGTCCAAGAAATTATCGCAAGAATATAGAAAAGTTGCAGGATTAAAAGGGTGCCATTTCCTTGATGTGGGGAAAATAATAAAACCTAGTGACATTGATGGTGTACATTATGACCTGGAAAGCCATAAGAGATTAGGCCAGGAAATAGCTAGGTTTATAAAAAATTTGTAAGATATAACTTTTGCCTAAAATTTCAATGAAAACTAGCCCTTCTAAGTGCTGTCCCCAAAAAGTATAATACAATAATTATTATTTATATTTAATCTATTATTATCTTTTATATTTACAAATATCTATTTATATGTTTTAATATATGTGTAAATATAATAAATAATAAATGTTATGGTAATCGATAGTATATTAAAGCAAGAAAAAAAATATAACCAAAGCCAGTTAAAGTGGGAAAGAAGGATTGGGGATATCCTTATAGATGAAGGCCATATCAACAATACCCAACTGCACGAAGCATTAAAAATACAACGGGAGGAAGGCGGAAGGTTAGGCTGGATACTTATAAGCAATGGCTATATAAACAGGTTGCAGATGTATGGTGCATTAGCAGAAAAATTTAATTTGCCTTTTGTGGCAGAAGAAATTGAAACCCAGCTGGATAGGCTTGACAGTAATTTGTTGGAGGATTTAGAGCCTGAAGAAATTATTGAATACCAGGCTATACCTTTAGAGATTAAAAATAATAAACTTATATTGCTTACTGCATTTCCTAGAAATGTTAAAACTATCAATCACTTTAAAAAGAAATATAGTATCTGGGAAGTGGAAGAGAGAGTTATAACAGATTTAGATATTTCTAATATAGTTAAAAATTTATTTAAAAGGAGCCTTCAGGCCAAAACTATACTGGGTTTATACACCCGGGAACCGGAAGAGTCTGCTTATATTAGGATAACAAAGCCGCAAATAATTTTCTTATTTATTTTATTGGGTATAATAGGTTTAGGGTTGTGGCTGTATCCAAACCAATTTCTTATAGGATTATTTGCAACAATTCAAATATTTTACCTGCTTTCTATTTCTTATAAATTCATTATTAGTATTGCCGGGATAAACCATAAGTTTTTTAATAAGGAACATAAAGAAATGAGTCAGGAGATAAAACGCTATCCGGTATATACAGTATTAGTTCCCTTATTTAAAGAACCAAAGCCAGTATTAAAAAGTATTATAAAGGCCATAAAAAATTTTGATTATCCAAAAAATAAGCTGGATGTTATATTTTTATTTGAGAAAAATGATCAACAGACAATAAATGATGCAAAAAGTTTAAATCCCCCTTCAAGCTGGAGATTTTTTTATGTTCCAAATGGCACTCCAACCACAAAACCCAAAGCCTGCAATTACGGCCTTTACTTTGCAAGGGGAAAGTATTTAGTAATATATGATGCCGAAGATATTCCTGAACCTGATCAGCTTAAAAAATCTTTAGCAGCTTTTCAGAATAGTCCTGATGATTATGGCTGTTTTCAGGCTTTCTTAAACTACTACAATAAAAATGAAAATTTTCTTACCAGAATGTTTACTCTGGAATATTCTTACTGGTTTGATTATTTATTAAGCGGTTTATTTAAATTTAGGTTGCCTATCCCTTTAGGAGGCACCAGTAATCACTTTAAGGTTGATGTATTGAAGAAAATATCGGGCTGGGATCCTTTCAATGTAACAGAAGATGCTGATTTGGGTGTCAGGATGGCAGCGGAAAATAAAAGGGTTGGAGTAATAAATTCTACCACTTATGAAGAAGCTAATAGCAGATATGGAAACTGGATAAGACAAAGGTCCAGGTGGATTAAGGGATATATGCAGACATCCCTTGTGTATAACAGACATCCTATTAAGCTGATAAAAACCCTGGGCTTTTGGAATTGGGCTTCTTTCCAGATGATAGTAACAGGCACTCCTTTTACTTTTTTGGTAAATCCGTTAATGTGGATAATTTTTTTAGTATGGATTATTACCAATAATTTAGTAATTTTCCCACAAATACCTGAAATCATAACATTATTGGGTACAATAAGCCTTGTTGCAGGTAATTTAATAATGATTATATTAAATTTAGCAGCCGCTTCTTCAAGAAAATACTGGAGCCTGGCCCCTTACGCTATTTTAAATCCAGTTTACTGGGTTCTGCATTCAATTGCTGCATATAAAGCCTTATGGCAACTATTTTTTAGACCTTTTTATTGGGAAAAAACAGAACATGGTTTGTCAAAATTTGACCTGGCTGACACAAAAGCTGGTAGCGCTTAAACATTATTAAGCTTATTGACATTATAAAGCGGGTAAAATAAATTAGTAGTAGTAAGGATTTATTAGATAATAAGGGGGAGAAGGTGAAAGATAAGGAGAAGAGCAAGGAAATTGGAGAAAACTTCAGTCATATGATCCGGGAATTCGGTGAGGCTGTTAGTAAAATATTTGAGGACCCTAAGTTAAAAGAGAAGGCAAAAGAATTTGGCGACAGTGCATCAGAATCTGCGAAGGTTTTTGGCGACAGGTTTAAAGATGAAGAAGTTAAGCAAAAATTTGAGGAATTTGGGTCGTCCGCTAAAAAGTTTGGTGAGAGCGTAGGCGAATTTTTTAAGGAAGAAAAAAAGGAGAATGAAAAAGAGGAAAAATTTGAAAAAAAAATGAATAATTTTGGCGATTCTACAGAAAAAACTAGTAAAAAAGCAGAGTATTATTCTGAAAGCCCCAGTGGAAGTAGAATAGCAGGCTATAGTATTGCTATTACCTGGAATCTCATATTTTTAATATTTTTTAATTTTTTCTATGAATATATAGCTTATTATGAATACGATGCGGTAAATGGCGGTATCTGGAACAGGTATACATTAGTTACAGACAATTTTAAACTATGGCTTCCCATCCTGACTATATCGATAGCGGTTTCTATAATTGGCAATATAATACTAATAATAAATGACAGGTATTATTTAAGACAAATAGTAAACATGATTAGCAATATATTTGGGATAGCTGCTGTAGCAACTTTGCTTTCACTTTTTCCTTTTGATTTTAGCGTAATACCGGACGCTGATTTAACCCATATATTAACTCCTGTAGTTACTGTGGCTCTGGTAATTATAATAATAGGGTTAGCAATAGGCACTGTGGCAAATCTGGTAAAATTAATTGTGCATTCAGTAAAAATGAGAGAGTAGGAGATTTTAATGGATGAAAAGGAGAAATATAAGTTTGCCAAAAAAAGGGTAGAGGAGATAAAGGGTTTTTATGGCCACCTTATATCTTATGTAATTGTAATTATTATACTAATGGTAATAAACATTTTAAGTTCGCCGGAATTTCTCTGGTTTTTAATTGTGGCTGGTGCATGGGGTTTTGGAATATTCTGGCATGCTATGGGAATATTCGTTTTCAATAAGGGATTTGGCTCTAGGTGGGAGAAAAAGAAAATTAAAGAAATAATGGAGAAAATGGATGACACTTAAATTTTTTTCAAGAGGCAAAGATATTCTCTTACCAAATAATTGGCAAATACAATCTTTTAGCTTTTTTGAATAGAGCGAGAAAGTTTCTGGGAGTTGATGGCTGCAAAGGGGGCTGGATTGCAGCAATTCTTTCTAGCAGCAGCCTTGAAGTAAAACTATATAAAGATGTAGGTAGTTTATGGTGTGAGAATAAGGATGCAAGTCTGATACTAGTTGATATTCCTATTTGTTTAACTGATACAGGCGTTAGGCAATGCGATATTCTGGCAAGAAAAATGTTGGACAAAAACCGTAAGCCAAGTATTTTTAACCCGCCTGCTAAAAAAGCGCTTTATGCTGGCAGTTACAGGGAAGCCTGTGCAATAAATAAGGAAGTTACTGGAAAGAAAATAAGCAAGCAAACGTGGAATCTTATTCCCAAAATAAAAGAAGTTAATAAATTAATAAGAAAACACCCGGAGGCTGTTAAAATTTTAAAAGAGTCTCACCCTGAGGTATGTTTTATGGCCTTATCTAAGAAAAGGATAAAATACAGCAAAAAAAATATATTAGGGATAAAGGAAAGACTAAAAGTTCTAGAAAACCTAGATGGTGGAACTCGGGGAATCTTTTCTTATGCCAATGACAAATTTGGCAAAAAAGCTATTTTAGCTGATGATATTTTGGATTCAATGATCTTAGCCTTTACGGCTAAATCTGGGTATAAAAAACTTTCTAAAATCCCAAAAAAGCCCCATTATAATGAGTTAGGCCAAAAAGCAGAAATAGTTTATTTTTCTAAAAAGGACTCAATCTGATTTTTAATGCTAGATATATTGGAGTCTAATTCTTTTATTTTCTTATAGTAGTTGTCCCTTTCTTTGCCTTCAGCCTTATCGGCTTTTTTAAGTAATTCTATAATTTTTTTGTCTATTTCTTCTGCCTGGCTGATAAGGTAAAGCAAATCTTCATACGATAATTCTTCTCCTTTTTCCATATTTA
>JBNJCV010000076.1:0-7447 GCA_051744245.1 Actinomycetota bacterium
CCATCCAGGTATATATGCATTTCATCTATTCCGCTATTATCTGTTGCTTCAGGATTTAATGCCCAGCCCTGCACATCAATTTCTCCAGGCTTAATTATTGATAAATTCAGGGGATTGTCTACATTAATCCTAGCATTATTTTCTCCCCTGTCCCCCTGTACTGTAATTTCTTTTATTACATGACTGGTTTGACCCTTGTCGGTTACGGCATATATAAATAATGTGTGCAGGCCGGCCGAAAGGTTAATATCGCTAAAGTCCAGATTGTATTCAAACCCTGAATTTAGGTAACCACTGCCGTAAATGTTTTTGATGTCTTCACGTTTTATCCCCACGGCTGTTTCACCTAAAAATATTCCAGAATCTTTGGGACCATCCAGGTAGAATTCAATCTTCTCAATGGTTTGCGCTTCCTCTGTCTCCGAAGTCTCCTCTTTCTCTTCTTCAGATTCAACAGGTTCAGATTCGGTCTCTTCTGTTATTTTCCTTTCTTCTACCACTACTTTTTCTTCCTCATCTTGAGTGGTTTCTGCCACTTCTGTCTCTGTAGCGGCAGTTTTTTCTGAAATGGCAGCTATTGCAATGCTACCAATAAAAATGAAGGCTATTATTAAAAATATCACTAATAATATTGATACTGCTTTAATTTTTTAACTCCTTTATATATATGGTTTGCTTTATTTTAATATTTAATACAGTTTATTAAAAGAGAGAGAATAATTAAACCCTTTTATATAGTATGGCTGAAAAACCTTGTAAACCAGAATATCCCTGGAAGCCTTAACCGAGTTGTAGCAGTCTGCAAGGCCCCAGCCATAATAGATGTCTTTTCCCTCTGGTCCCAGGTCAATTGCATTTGATACCAGTATCTCTTTGATATCTTTTCTTTCCAAAAGGGGGTTGGCAGATACCATCAGGGCAACAATTCCTGCCAAGTGGGCAGATGACCAGGAAGTTCCCCCCGTGTTTTGCCAGTCTCCTTTGGTATCTATCCCTTCTATATTTTCGCATGGGGCTGAAACAAAGCTTAAGTCATTGGCAGTGCTGTTAATGGAATGGTAGTTGTTTTCATCCACTCCTGCAATATTGTATACCCCTTCCAGATAGCCGGGGAACCTGCGGCTTAGGCTGTTTCCCCTTCCCTGGGCTCCTATTACAAATTTAACTCCCCTGGAGTAAGCTTTTATAATTGAAGCTTGAGCCCTGTCCACATATTCCGGGGTGGGAGGGGGATCTAGGACTGTTATGGGCATCAGGATAATATCTGCACCACGGCTAGCCGCATAGTCTATAGCCTCATCAATTTTCCCCACTTCCCTGGTTCCTTCAAACACCTTTATGTTGATTAGGGAAGCCTCTGGGGCAATTGAAAGCACAATGCCTGCCGCAAAGGTGTCATGGCCATTCTCATCAATTACTTTCTCTGAATCATTTACAAAATTCCAGCTGTCTGTTATATGGTCTTTTACATATTTATTTTTGGCATCAATTCCGTACCCGATAATTGCCACGGTAGCATTGTTGCCCCTGGTTATGTCCCATGAGCTGGCTAGATTGATTGCTTCCAGGTTCCAGCTGTAATTTTTTTGATTTTTTATGCTTGTATTAATAGAATGAGACTGGCTGGTAGAAAAAAAGGCAGGTATAAAAAAAATTATTAGAACGATAAGGGTTACGGAGAAAAGTAATTTATATTTATCCATAAAATATATTATAATCATATAATTATTATTTACATTTTAAATTATTATGTAATGCTTTAACAGGTATATTTGGAAAGAAGGTTTTAATATGAGCAAACCTTGGCAAATACAGATGTTTGAAAAATCCTTGAAGAAAAGGCAGAAATTCAATGCCCTCAAATCCATCCTGGAAATAAAAGAAGATGACCGGTGCATTGACATATGCTCAGGGGATAATACCGGGGCATTGAGCTACTTTCTCAGGGAGCTTGGGGGCCAATGGCATACTGGAGACCTGGAACCTGAAAACCAGGAAGTAATGAAAGAACTCCTGGGTGAAAATGTTTATTTGCTTAAGCCTGATAAAATGGATTTTAAAGATAATTTCTTTGACAGGATGGTTTTCTTTGATGTGCTTGAACACCTGGAAGATGAAAAGCCACTGCTTGAAGAGGTAAAAAGGGTGTTAAAAGAAGACGGCCTTGCTTATTTTACCGTACCCAACCAGAGCCCCAAATTATTTGGAAACAAGATAAAAAACCTGTGTGGCATGAGGCCTGAAAAGTATGGCCACAAGCGGCCAGGCTATACCAAAGGCCAGCTAATTGGCCTGCTGGAGGATAACGGATTTGTGGTAAAAAAATCAATTAGCTATGCCAAGTTTTTTACGGAAATGGTTGAGCTGGGCATTAATTTAATATACATGCTTGGCTCCAGGAAAAAGAAAGAAGAAGGAGAGAAGCAAAGCATCTCCCCCACTTCAAAGGATAAGCTGGGCGGGGCATACAAGATTTATTCTAAAATTTTTCCCATATTTAAGTTATTTTCCAAACTGGATAAGTTGCTTATCTTGAGCCGGGGTTACAATGAGATTGTTGAAGCCAGGGTAAAAAAGCCGGTAAAAATTGTGCCTGAGAAGAAAAGAGAAGAAAAAGTGCTGGTTACAGGCGGAGGAGGCTTTATTGGCAGCCACCTGGTAGAATTCCTTCTGGGCAAGGGATATCATGTCAGGACTATTGACCTTGATGTGGAAGATATAAGGCATCTGGAGGTAAATGAAAACCTGGAAATTATAGAAGGTGACCTTTTAGAGGAAGGTATGTCCGAAAGGATGACCAAAGATATTGATATAGTCTTCCACCTGGCAAGCGTGCACCTCTCTATTGTGGCAAGCGAGAAGTATTACGAGGAAAACAATTTTCTGGGCACCAAAAAATTACTGGAAGAAAGCCACAAGGCAGGAATTAGCAAATTTATTTATTGTGGCACGGTAGGGGTAATGAAAGATATGGGGAGGGAGCCTGCTGATGAAAGTTCTCCCATCAATCCTACCACCATTTATGAAAAGACAAAGTGGATGGCCGAAAAATATGTAATGGACTATTATAAAGAAACAAAATATCCCATATCCATTGTAAGGCCATCCTTTGTGTACGGACCCAGATGTCCCCGGACAGTTAAGCTGTTCAAGAATATAGGAAAAGGAAGATTCTTTTTAGTGGGAGATGGCTCCACTTACAGGCAAAGCGCATATGTTTCTGATGCAGCAGAAGGAATATGGCTTGCTTCACAAACCGGTAAGGCAATAGGGCAAACCTATATACTTTCTGGTGATGAGAAAAGCACCGTGGGAGACATGGTGAAAAATATATTAAAGCTTACCGGGGGAAAGTTGCTCCTGCCTTTTGGAATTCCACCTTTTTTGATGTATCCTCTGGCCGCAGTTGTGGAATTTATGTTTAAGGCCCTAAGAAAAGAGCCCCCATTTTCCAGGAGGAGCTTGCTGTTCTTTTTAAATAACTATTTGTATGATATATCCAAAGCTAAAAAAGAATTAGGGTATAACCCTACCATAAGCTTAGAAGAAGGGCTAAAGAAGACATACGGCTGGATAATTGAAAACGGTAAACTCTACAAGTAAGGGAAAACATGGAAGAAGATACCCAAGAGAATATAAGAAGGTTTGACAATTGGGCAAAAACCTATGATACGGACAGGATAAGCTCATGGTTTAGATATATACACAGAATAATGCTCAGGCACCTGGATATAAGGGGGAAGAAAAAAATACTGGATGTAGGATGCGGTACCGGCAATGCCCTGATGCTGATGTCAAGGGAAAACCCGGAGGCAGAATACTGTGGCATAGACATCTCCAACCAGATGATTAAGATGGCAAAGGAGAAAACAAAAGGAAACCCTAATTTTGAGTTCAAAGTTGCGGATTCAGAAGATATACCTTATCAGGAGGGCACTTTTGACCTGGTATTCAGCAGCAATTCTTTCCACCATTATCCGGATCCCACAAAGGTCCTAGAAGAGATAAAAAAGGTATTAAAAGATGGCGGCACCTTCTTTTTAGAAGATGCCTGCAGGGATGTTTTCTTTCCTATAAGGCTTCAGAACATATATAGAAAGAAATTTGAAAAGGGCCATATAACCTATTATGCTACTTCAGAAATTATTAGCATGCTTAAAAAATCCGGGTTCAGAAACCCAAAGGTTGTAAACACTGTTAAAGGGATTGGAATAAAGAAGAAAGCATTTACCGGAGTGGGTATGTTTTCTGCAATAAAGTAGGTGGCAATGTCAAAAGGAAAATTGCATCAGGAAATAACCGGGGATACCAAATCTAATTTTTCCAAGTACAGGCAGCTTTACCTGGGAAACATGGGCCTGCTGAAGGCCATATTGTTTGAGCTTGTAATGATGATGTTTTCAAACACTCCCGGAGCATTGGGGTTAGCATTCAGGAAAATATTCTACCCCCTGGTATTTGGAAAAGTAGGAAAGAATGTAATATTCGGAAAGGGCATAACCATAAGGCATCCGGGCAAGATAGAAATTGGAAATAACGTGGTAGTTGAGGATAATTGCGTGCTGGATGCAAAAGGCGAAGATAACAAGGGGATAAAAATCGGTGATGGGGTAATTCTTAGCAGGAATGTAATAATAAGCTGCAAGAACGCAGATATTGAAATTGGAGACAATACAGTACTGGGAATAAACAGCGCAATACATGCTGTTGAAGGAAGCAATGTGCATGTGGGAAATGACGTGCTTATAGCTGGCTATGTATACATTATAGGTGGGGGAAACTACAATTACGGCAAGCCCGGTATTCCCATAAGAGAGCAAGGCCTGGTATCCAAAGGCGGCATAAGGATAGGAAATAATGTATGGATAGGGGCATCTGCAAATATAACTGACGGCGTGACCATAGAGGAAGGAAACATAATTGGGGCATGTTCCCTGGTTAACAAGCCAATAGACAAAAAAGATTTCATCTCATTCGGGGTTCCCGCAAAATTGTACAAAAAGAGGATAAACTGATCCAATTACACACAATTTAACATTTTATTGTGTATGATTAACTCAAATATGGTATAATAAAATTGGGTTGGAGGTGTAGTATGGTAAGGGTAAATATAAGTATTGGAAAAGAAAAGTTAGAAAAATTGGATAGTATCAGAAAAAAGAAGGGCATTTCCAGAAGCAAGCTTTTAAGGGAGGCAGCTGACATGTATATTGATAAATACAAGAAAGATCAAGCCCAAAAGAAAAGAAGAGAGGCCATAAAGCAAGCCATAAAGACTCAAGACGGATTAAAAAACCTATCCGGGGAATGGGATGGAGTATCAGAGATTAGAAAATGGAGAGAATCGAGATAGCCAGTTTTTAATAAGGGAACCATTGGTAAAAAGCTATATAATTGACGCTTCCGTATGTATTAAATGGTTCTCAGTTTCAAATGAAAAAAACCTGGATAAATCTAATGCGCTGAGGGATTATTACTATCAGAGGAAAATACTGCTGGCTGCACCAGACTTGCTAATATACGAGATTGGAAATGCATTGTCCCTTAATCCCAATTTTAATAAAGATAATGTAATTAAAGCAGTAAACAGCCTTTACCAGATGGAAATTATTCTATTAAAGGCAAACAGAGATATAATGGCAGAAGCGGTAAAATTAAAATTTGAAAAAGATATAACCGTATATGATGCGGTATATGTAGCAATAGCCAGAAAGTTTAACCTACAGTTTATTACAGCAGACCAAAAATTATACAACAAAGTAAAGGATATAGGCTGCAGCATATATCTGCCGGATTTAAAATTATAGGCAACAAGTTCAAGGATTGCCAATTATATACCAGAGAGAGAGTTACCCCAAATTCAATAGGAAAAACAATTCCAGTAGATTGGCAGATAATCTAACTTTTATGTTATGCCCTATTTTTAAACAAGGTAATCTCCACCGAAAAGGTTTCTAACAAGTTCCTATTATAAAAAATTAGATTTCCACATAAATATAAATTCTGTATAATTGTTTTTATATAATAACTTAAATATGATTGAAATATATTTTTATGGAAACTAAAAAAAAGGAAATAAAAGAAGCAATTCATGAACTTGCAAAAAAGAATAATGCAATTCTTGCGTTATTATTTGGTTCTTATGGCAGAGGAACACAAACAAAACATTCAGACCTTGATGTAATTTTTGTACAGGAAACAGATAAGCCTTTTTTAAAAAGGCTTGACCCGTATTTTTTTCCACTGTCAGAATTAATGGGAGCCGCAGTAGATGTCTTTGTATACACGCCTCAAGAATACAGAAGAATGAAAAAAAAGTTTTTTGTACAAAGGGCGCTAAAAGAGGGGGAAATTATTTTTGAGTCAAGAAAATTATAAACAGGATGCTGCTAGATGGTTTCGCCAAGCAAAAGCAGATATTAAAGCAGCTAAAGGAAGTTTAAAAAATAGCAGTCATGAATGGGCTTGTTTCCAGGCACAGCAAGCAGCAGAAAAGGGAGTAAAAGCCTTATGGTATTACTGTTTATTTGAGCCATGGGGACATAGTGTCTTTAAGCTCATGCATGAATTTCCAAAAGAAGATATAAGGGAGGAATTGAAGCCTTTTTATGATTTGGCTAGAGAATTAGATAAGTTATATATACCCACTAGATACCCTAATGGTTTGCCTGACCTTACCCCTTCTGATGTCTTCACCAGAAAAGAGGCTGGCCAGGCAATAAATTCATCTGAGAAGGTCATTAAAATGGTTGCTTCAATTATTGAAAGTGATATCTAGGCTAATTTTTTGCTCATTTATAATACCCCAGGTCCTTATTCCAGTGTTTCTAGAAGTTTCAACCACCTAATTATCCGGGAATATGCTAGTTTTAAGCTAAAAATATAAATACCGTCCTTCGTAAACGCCAAATAAGAATTGTTAATTGAAGATTGGTTTGATAAAATTTTTAGCAAACAGATAATGAAATTATTAAAAAAATTTCAGGATTTTTCACAAAACAACCCAATGTTGTTGCTGCTTACCTTTATGGCTCAAGGGCAAGGGGTGAAGAATGCAAAAAAAGTGATTTAGATTTAGCAATACTATTTAAAGAGCCAATTACCGAATATAATAAAATATTAGAGTTAAGAGTAGAAATACAGAATTTAATAGGGAACACGGTTTTAGTAGATTTGCGTGAAATACATCTTGGGCTTTCTCCGGTATTTTTAGGCCAGGTAATTTCAACTGGAAAGGTGGTATATTGCAGGGACGAGAATTTCAGAATAAACTTTGAGGTAAAAGTAATGAGAATGATTGATGATTATGAAAGAATAAGGAAAATTAATTTATACTACCTTAAAAAATCACTGGAAGAAGGAAGTTTTGGAAGAAAAAAAGACTCTACAAAAATTACTTGAACAATTAGATGAGCATCTTTCAACTATTGACCAAATGTCGTTTAGT
>JBNJCV010000077.1:0-7350 GCA_051744245.1 Actinomycetota bacterium
CCTATAATATTAAATTTAACGCTTTTAATCATAAATGCTGCACCAATGCTTACCCACCAGATATACCAGTAAGGGTTTATGAGGCTTACCACAGCTCCTTTTAGCATGAAATTAAATGAATACTTCCGGTCAATATTTATCTTGTCTAGGGAGGGATTAAGGTTGAGCTTAATTTTCTTTTTAAACACTGAATAAATTAGGTCTGCTCCCAAATACAGTAAAAACAATCCTCCTAGTATGCCAATGATTTTCATTACTAGCTGGTTATCCAGGTATTTAAGTATTCCCAAAAAAAAGCTGACTACCACCACTAGCTCCAGTATTGAATGGCCAAGGGATATAAAAAAAGAAGACCAGAAGCCTTTCTGGGCTACGCTTGATATGGTAAGGGTAAGCATGGGTCCTGGAACTAGGGCACCAGAAAATCCTACTATCATGGCTCCTAGGAATATTTCTATGATTTCGACCATTATCCAGGCACCACTTTGTTTTTAAGTTTTTCTATGCCTTCTATCTCGCAGGTAACTTCATCGCCTGCTTTAAGCAAGCCCTTATTTTTTGCAAATAGACCCACTCCTGCCGGCGTGCCTGTTGCTATGAGGTCTCCAGGCTTTAAAGTTATGGAAGTGGATATATAGGATATCAATTTTCTGATGCTAAAAATCATATCAGAGGTATTGGAATTTTGCCTTATTTTCCCATTTACATATGACCTGAGGTTTAGGTTCTGGGGATCTTTAATGCTTTCTTTTAATACAATTTCAGGGCCAACTGGACCAAAACTATCAAAGCTTTTGGCCCTATACCATTGGGATTCATTTTTTTGTATGTCCCTGGCAGTTACATCATTTATAATGGTATAACCATAAATGAAATCCATAACTTCTTCCTGGGATATTTTACTGGCTTCCTTACCCATTATAATGGCAAGCTCAACTTCATAGTCAAGCTCTTTTACTTCTTTGGGATATATTATATTTTGCCCATCCTTTATAATGCAACTGTTTGCTTTAGAAAATAGCACAGGTTTATCAGGGAACCGTCCGTCCTGTTCATTTATATGTGATTTGTAGTTCATACCCACGCAAATTATTTTGCCAGGCAGGTAAGTTTTTATGTCTAGTTCTTTCAACATTTATACTCCTATCTTTTAATTAGAAAAATATACCTTCATATTTTAAAATTAATCTTGTAATATTAAAATGCAAAAATTAGATTTTTCTAAAGGGAGTGCTTAAATTTGAGGTTTGTGGACTACAAATGTAAGGATTGCGGTGAAATTACAGAGATAGTATTAAGGGGGCAGTCCGATAACATAATATGCGGAAAATGTAATAGTGATAATATGGTTAAAATATTTTCCCCAATAACATGTAAAGGGGCCAAGCAGGATTGTTCAGGCAATTGCTCCGGATGTTCTGGTTGCAGCTAATCATTATTTAATATAGTGTTTTTAAAACAAATAGAACTTAAAAATTTCAGAAATTACAGGAAAGTTAAGCTAAATTTTGAAAAGGGAACCATACTTGTAATTGGAGATAACGGCCAGGGCAAAACCAACTTATTAGAGTCAATCTACTACCTTTCAAGCGGAAAATCACATAGAGCGGCAAGTCAACTGGAGCTTATAAATTGGAATAGCAGTTATTTTTTAATCAGGGCAAGGGCAGGAAATAATGAGGAAAGACTTGTAGAGGTGCAGCTAAGTGAGGATAGCAATTTAAAGATAAGGGTAGACAAGATTTACCAGAAAAGGAAATCAGATTTTACTAATATAATCCCTTCTGTAATATTTAACCCTGATGATCTCAGTCTTATCAAAAGAGGGCCTTCCAATAGGAGGGATTTTATGGATGAGATACTGGAGAAAACAGAAAGAGGCTATACGGGTTTGAGGGCTCAATACTTAAAAATTTTAAGTCAGAGAAACAGTCTGGTAAAGAGTATGGCAAAGAAGCCCAAAATAGGTGGTTCTACTTTTGAGGTATGGAATGAAAAATTAGCAAAATATGGGACAGGGGTAATTAATGCCAGGCTAAAATTGCTGGAGTCCATAAATAGAAGGTTTACAGAACTTATGGGCCATTTTTTCAAAGCCAGCAGGGCAGGATTACAATATATACCCAGTTGGAACAGAAAACAACAAAAACCATTGGAAAAGAGATTAGAAATTCTTCCAACGTTTGAAAGAAACCTGGAGGCCAATATAAGCAGGGATCTTAATTTAAAGACCACTACAATAGGGCCCCACAGGGATGATTTATTTATCGAGCTGGGAGGAAGGGATATCAGGACTTTTGGCTCCCAAGGGCAGCAAAGGATAGCAGCGCTTTGCCTTAAGTTGTGTGAATTATTTCTGCTGAAAGAAAAGCTAGGCAAAGACCCCTTATTTTTACTTGATGATGTGCTTTCAGA
Organism: Actinomycetota bacterium; assembly: GCA_051744245.1. Taxonomy (GTDB): domain Bacteria; phylum Actinomycetota; class Humimicrobiia; order Humimicrobiales; family Humimicrobiaceae; genus M55B165. The sequence continues at coordinate 2,416 of JBNJCV010000077.1, forward strand.
GTTGGACATGAAAAGAAAAAAATTACTTATAAGCCTTTTGGACAATAAATTCCAGACCTTTATAACCACTACAAACCTCAGTTACATTAAAGACCTTGACATAGATATAAGCAAGAGTTACAGGGTTGAAGGAGGAAATTTATTTGAAACCGGCAGCTTTTAGAAATTTAAATAGCTTCCTAATTATGTTATTATAATTTCAACTTCATTGAAACTAAAATAAATTGTAGTAAACTGCCTTAGCCTGGGGAAATAACTTAAAATGGATGAAATAGAAAAAATAGGGGACATATTGAGCAAGCTGGTAAAAGACCTTAATATGGACAAAAAAATAAAGGTCTTTAAGATTTTTAACCATTGGGAAGATATTGTAGGCCAGCAAATAGCTGAAAAATCAAAACCCGAGAAATTAAAGGATGGAGTCCTCTTTGTTTCAGTTGCTTCCTCCACCTGGTCAAATGAGCTTAATCTCATGTCTCAACAGCTGATTTCAAAGGTAAATTCTTTTGCGGGTTTAAAGGTTATTAAGGATATAAGGTTTAAAGCAAATATGTAGCCTTTTCTTACTTTTTCTAAAATTTATTTCAAAATATGTTATAATAATATACAAAATTAAATAATACCCGGACAATAAATATGGTTACCTTAAGGGGTAATAAGTATTATGCGTACTTTAGAAAAAAAGGGGTACTTGTTACCCTTTATTTGTGTTAAAAAAATTTTTTTAAGAGGTGTTGTTTTTGGAAAAGTCAAATTATGATGCAAAAGATATTACAGTCCTTGAAGGACTTACTGCAGTAAGGAAAAGGCCAAGTATGTATATAGGGTCTACTGGCTCCAGAGGGCTGCACCACCTTATATACGAAGTTATAGATAATAGCATTGATGAAGCAATGGCAGGCTATTGTGATAATGTTCTGGTGGTAATAGAGAAGGATAATTCTGTAACGGTTATAGATAATGGCAGAGGAATTCCGGTAAAAAAAGTTGCCAAATATAATATGACAGCTGTAGAGGTAGTTCTTACCAAATTACATGCCGGGGGAAAGTTTGGCGGCGAAGGCTATAAAGTTTCAGGTGGACTCCATGGTGTGGGTGTTTCTGTAGTTAATGCCCTTTCAGAAAAGCTGAATGTTGAGATAAGAAGAGATGGATATGTGTTTAGGCAGGAATATAGGAGAGGCAGACCATTAGATGAGCTTAAAAAAATAGAAAAGACAAAAAGCCATGGAACTGCCATTACTTTTTATCCGGATAGGAAAATTTTTGAAGAAGTGGATTACAAGTATGAAATTCTTGCCAGCAGGATGAGGGAAATGGCTTTTTTAAACAAAGGGCTAAAAATCACTTTGCTGGATAGGAGGCCAGAAGAAGAAAAAAAAGAAAGTTTTCAATATGAAGGCGGCATTGTAGATTTTGTTAAGTATCTTTGTGAAAAAAAAGACGTATTGCATAAAAAAATAATTTATATTGCGAATTCAGAGGAAGACCATGAAGTAGAAATAGCTATGCAGTATAGCGATGGATATAGTGAAAGTATTTTCTCTTTTGCTAATAATATAAATACCACTGAAGGCGGAGCCCACTTGAGCGGGTTTAAGGGTGCACTAACCCGGACCATTAATGATTATGCACGGTCTAATAATATACTAAAGGAAAAGGATGCAAATTTTCTAGGCGAAGATATTCGCGAAGGCTTAACTGCAATTATTAGCGTGAAGTTAAAGGACCCCCAATTTGAGGGCCAGACCAAGACAAAGCTGGGAAATAGCGAGATTAAAGGATTTGTGGAGTCTACAGTTAATGCTAGGCTGGCAGAATTTTTGGAGGAGAACCCTTCAATTGGAAAAACAATTGTAAAGAAGTGCGTGGAGGCAGCCAGAGCAAGAAGCGCTGCCAAGAAGGCAAGGGATTTAACCAGAAAGAAATCTTTGCTGGAAAATAGCTCTTTACCGGGAAAGCTTGCTGATTGCTCTGTAACCGATCCCCAATTCTGCGAATTATTTTTAGTTGAGGGCGATTCTGCCGGGGGCAGTGCAAAACAGGCCCGAGATAGAAGATTTCAGGCAATTCTTCCGCTTAGGGGGAAAATATTAAATGTAGAGAAAGCAAGGCTTAATAAGATCCTAAACAGTGTAGAGATACAAGCTGTAATTACTGCCATGGGGACAGGCATAGATGAGGAATTTGATATTAAGAATGCTAGATATAATAAATTGATAATAATGACCGATGCAGATGTTGACGGTGCTCATATAAGAACTCTTATACTGACATTTCTTTATAGGTATATGCCAAAATTGGTGGAAGAAGGCTATGTTTATATAGCGCAGCCACCCCTTTACCAGGTTAAAAACAAAAAGGAAGTTTTTTATGCCTATACTGACTCTGAGTTGAAAAAAATTAGGAAAAAACTTAAGGGGCAAAAATTAGGAGTGCAACAATACAAAGGCCTAGGGGAAATGGATCCTGAACAGCTCTGGGAGACTACCATGAATCCTGAAACCAGGACGCTGTTGAAAGTTGAAATTGAAGATGCTTTAATTGCCGATGATACTTTTTCAACTTTAATGGGCAGCAAAGTAGAACCCAGAAGGGAATTTATTCAAAAAAATGCAAAAGATGTATCTTTTATTGATGTCTAGAAGGCGGCAAGATTATGGTATTTGAACTAAGGGGAAAAGTTAAAAATGTTGAAATAGAATCTGAAATGCAGGATTCCTACCTTAATTATGCAATGAGTGTAATTATTGGCCGGGCTCTGCCTGATGTAAGGGATGGGTTAAAGCCAGTTCACAGGAGAATATTGTATGCAATGAATGATATGGGCATGACCCATACTTCTCCCTATAAGAAGTCGGCAAGAATTGTTGGTGAAGTTCTTGGTAAATATCATCCGCATGGGGATACTGCTGTTTACGATTCCATGGTGAGAATGGCACAGATATTTTCACAACGATACCCATTAGTAGATGGTCATGGAAATTTTGGTTCTGTGGATGGAGACAGTGCTGCTGCCATGAGGTATACAGAAGCAAGGCTGTCAAGAATTGCAGAAGAAATACTGACTGATATTGATAAAAATACTATAAATTTTGTAGACAATTTTGACAATTCTTTAAAAGAACCGGAAGTCTTACCAGCTAAATTCCCTAATCTGCTGGTAAATGGTTCTTCGGGAATTGCTGTGGGAATGGCTACAAATATACCTCCTCATAACCTGAGGGAAGTTGTTGATGCCATTATTTATTATATAGATAATCCCAAAGCTTCTGTAAAAGACCTGATGAAGAAGATAAAAGGTCCTGATTTTCCAACTGGTGGAATGATTATGGGAATGGACGGAATAGTTCAAGCTTATGAAAATGGCAGGGGAAGAGTAGTGATGAGGGGCCGGGTACATCTAGAGCAAATAAAGAAAAGGAAACCCCAAGTAATAATTAGCGAGTTGCCTTATCAGGTAAATAAGGCAAAGTTAATTGGAAAAATTGCAGACTTAGTTAGAGCAAAAAAAATTGAGGGTATCAGTGACTTGAGGGATGAATCAGACAAAAGCGGGATGAGAATTGTAATTGAGCTAAAAAGGGATGTTGAACCTAATGTAATTATAAACCACCTTTACAAGAACACTCAGCTCGAAGAGACTTTTGGCGTGATTATCATTGCCTTGGTTAATGGGGTACCAAAGACTTTAAACCTAATTAATCTAATTGATGAATATAAAAAACACAGATATGAAGTTGTCGTAAAAAGGACCAAATACGAGCTTAAGAAAGCTGAAGATAGAGCCCACATACTTGAAGGCTTGCTTATTGCCCTGGATAATCTTGATGCTGTTATTAAAACTATCAGATCTTCTAAAGATGTACCAACTGCAAAGAGAAGGCTGGTTAAAAATTTTGATTTAACTCCTATACAGGCACAGGCCATACTTGACATGAAGCTGCAAAGGTTAACCGGCCTTGAAATGGACAAGGTAAAAAAAGAACACCGGGAAATAGTTAAAAAAATTAAGGGATTAAAAAAGCTATTAGGAAGCGATGAACTAATATATGATGTAATTAAAGATGAACTATTAGACATAAAGAAGAAATACGGAGATGACAGGAGAACAGATATTACTTCTAAAACTTCTGATATTGAATTAGAGGACTTAATACCAGAAGAAGAGAATGTAATTTCTGTAACCCATTCGGGCTATATAAAAAGAGTTCCGGTTACAACTTACAGAAAGCAGAGAAGAGGCGGCAGGGGAGTAAGCGGAATGAACCTTAAAGAGGATGACTTTGTTGAGCATTTGTTTATATCTTCTACCCATCACTATATTATGTTCTTTTCTAACTATGGAAAAGTATACAGGCTGAAAGTGCATGAGCTACCTACAGGTAGCAGGGCGTCTAAGGGAAAGGCAATAGTAAATATCCTGCCTTTCAGGTCCGGGGAAAAGGTAAGAGCAATTATTGCAGTAAAAGAGTACAATGAGGATGAGTACCTGATAATGGCTACCCGCAAGGGACTAGTTAAAAAAACTAAGATCACTGCATATGATTCTTCAAGAAAAGACGGAATTATAGCTATTAATATCAAAAAAGGTGATGAACTTATAAAGGTAGAAAAGTCAAATGGAAAAGATGAAATTGTCATGGTATCAAGAAAAGGAAAAGCCATACGTTTTAGTGAAAAAGATTGTAGACCAATGGGAAGGACTGCTAGTGGAGTAAAAGGTATGGCCCTGTCTAAGGGGGATGAAGTCCTGACCATGATAGTTATTAAAGATATAGATGCGGATCTTTTTGTGTTAACCGAAAATGGATATGGTAAAAGAACTCCTCTTTCAAAGTATAAACAACAAAACAGGGGTGGCATTGGCATGATCACCATAAAAATGAATGAAAAGAAAGGTTGGCTAGTAGGGGCAGGAATAGTGAAAGAAGG
>JBNJCV010000078.1:0-7292 GCA_051744245.1 Actinomycetota bacterium
AGAAAAGTATAAATATAGTAATTTAATATAGAAAATATATAATAGGGTTGCAAAATGAAAATCTTTCTATATATCCTATTTTTTTTAATTGGCCTTGTAATAGGAAGCTTTTTGAATGTTGTAATATATAGAATTCCCAGGAAAAAATCTATTATAAATCCCCCCATTTCGGTTTGCCCTTATTGCGGAGCTAAAATTGCTTTTTATGATAATATCCCCATAATCTCATATCTAATCCTTAAAGGTCGGTGCAGGCATTGCAAGGCAAGGATTCCTGTAACTTATCCATTAGTTGAATTGCTCACCGCTATATTTTTTGTGGTTAGTTTTTACTTTTTTGGCTTAAGTCTGCCGTTTTTATCTGCAGTAATTTTTACTAGTGCATTAACTGCTATATCAGCTATAGATATGCAGTTTAGGATAATTCCCAATATTATAACCTGGCCGCTAACGGTTATTGGATTGAGCTTAAGCATAATAATAGATTTAGAAAACTGGTGGATGCCATTGGCATTTTCTGCAGGGGCTTTTGTTTTTATGCTCATAATTCATTTGATCTACCCTAAAGGTATGGGGATGGGAGATATTAAACTAAGCATGATGATAGGGGCATTTTTGGTTAAAGCGGTTATACCGGGATTGTTTTTTGGTTTTTTAGCGGGTTCTTTATATGGTTTGGGTGCTATTATAGCCAGAAAGAAAAAATTCAAACAGACAATACCGTTTGGACCATTTATAGCCATTGGTAGTATAATAGCATTGTATTGGGGTAACGATATTATAAGGTGGTATTTGAAATTTTTTTAAAGGTTAGGTTAATATGGCAGTAATAGGAATGGATATAAGCCCAAATAGGGTAGCAATTGCAGAAATAACAGGCAAAAGGTCCGATTTTTCAATAAGCAATGCGGCAGTTTTTGATTTACCCAGTTATGTAGCTGAAAAAGGAGAGATAAAAGATACAAGAGTATTTTCACAAAGTCTGAGGGATATTTGGGATTATTACCGGTTTTCCACAAAAAAAGTATATATCGGGATCACCAACCCTAAGGTTATAGCTAAAGAGATAAGGCTGCCTGTTACAGAAGATGATGAATTGGATTCTTCAATTAAATACCAAATTAATGATCTTGTTCCTATTGCTAAAAATAATATAAGCTATGATTATTTTATAATAGAAAAGGGCGATAATTTTTCAAGGGTAATGATTGCTGGTGCAGCAAAGAATGTAATTGAGGGAATTGTGGAAGGCGTAAGGTTAGCAAAGCTTAGTCCAGTGGCTATGGACCTTAATTGCTTTTCACTATACAGGTTGATGAACAATTTTTACCAATTTTCGGAAGAGGAAGATGAAAAGGCCCATTGCCTGGTAAATATAGGCAAGAGTAATACTATCATAGATATAGTGAAGGATAATGAAATAAAATTTCCCAGGTTTTCCAATATAGGATTAAAAAATTTTATTGAAAATATTTCCAAAGAGTTGAGCATAAATTATAAAGGGGCCGAAGATCTATTATATGGGTTTGACTTTACAACAGAATTTGATGCCAAATTTGATAAAGGTTCCGAATATTTTGAAGAGAAGGTAAGCAATGAAAATATAAATGGTGCAGACATTAAAAAGGGCCAGGTAGTAAAAAAAATAGCAAACCAATTTGTAAGTGAGATAAACCGCTCGATTGATTTTTTCCTGCAGGAAAACCAGAATTACAGTATTGATAAAATTATTTTATGCGGGGATGTGCCCAAGAATTTTGAAGTATTTTTCGAGAGCCAAATAAACTATGATACGGAATTATTTGATATTGCCAAGAATTTTGATATAGAGAGTTTAAGCCGGAGAAGGATTTACAGGGATAAGGATTTGAGCATGTTGGTAAATCACCTTGCTTTAGCAATTGGGATGGCTTTCAGGGGTTACAAGATATGAAATACATTGATTTACTTCCCAAAAAAGAAAAAATTACTAACAGGAAGGCAATAGCCCTCAATGTGGTGATTGTTTTGCTTATTATCATATTTGCCCTTTGCATATTGGCTGTATTTTTCTTAAATGATATCAATGGGAACCTTTCAGCCAGGCTTGAAATATATGAATCGGCCAATATGGAACTGCAAGGGAAAATAAATAAATTGGAAATTTTTGAGGAATTTAAAAACAAGGTAAAAGATAAAAAAGAAATGGTAGATGAGCTTAATAGTGGGCTGATTTTATGGTCTGATATTATATATGCTTTGGGAGAGTCAATGCCTGAAGATACTTATATTGAAAGTTTTGATGGCAATATCTCATCTTTGCAGGATTACCTGGATAGTGTAGAGGGTGGCGAAGATGTTGAAACTGATAAAATAACCTCTTTTTCTATAAGAGGTTTTGCCAAGGAATATAAAGAAGTGTCAAATTTAATAATAAATATCAAGAGCTTCCCTTTAACCGGGGATGCCTGGGTGGAAAATATTAACAAAACTACTATATCTGAAAATGTTGATGCAATATCATTTACAATTAACTCTTTTTGGGAACTGGAACCTTTTATAGAAAATATAGAGGTTGAGCAGCCGGAAGAGGAGGGGGTACAGGCCCAGGAAGAGGATACTGAATCGATGTTAGAATAAAATGAGTAATACACATAGAATTTTAATAATAGTAATAATAGCAGTAATAATATTGATGTTAGGCTTGATATTAATAAGGCCTGTAATCCAGCGAACGCTAGGGCTTATTGGAAAGATTAAAGAGGAGGAGAACATCAATTCGAATCATATTGCCAGATTAAATGAGCTGGTAGAGATAAGCAAAGAATATAATTCTTTATATGCCCAATACCAAAAATACTTGACTGAGTTGCCTTCGGGGAGCAATGTTCAGGCATTGACCAACGAATTCTATAATATTTCCCAGTATGCTGATACTGAGATACAATCCATAAATTTTGAGGAAGTTATAGAAAAAGATAGCAATATTGGCATTATTCAGACCAATTTAGTAATACAAGGCTCATATTATGATATATTGGTATTTGTAAAGACTGTGGAGATAATGCCCAGGAGCATGAAAATAATAGGGATTGAAATTAGCCAGGCAGGGGAAGATTATAGTAACCTGATAGGAGTAATAGAAGCAGAAAGTTATTTTCAAAGGACAAATTAAAAATGACAAGAAAAACTATCATAATTTTATTTATATCAGTATTTTTAATTATAACGGGCTGCAGTTCTGAGCAGATAGTAAACCAGTACCTTATAAAGGATATAGAAATTGAGGATGTGCCTGATATAAATGTTGATGAAAGAAAAATTTCAGATATTGAAAGAATTGGCCAGGAAGCAGGCAGCAGTTTTGAAATAGAAACAGACATACTGGAATCAGAAGAGAGTATAAAAGATCCCTTTAAGCCATTTTACCTAAATGGGGAAGATGAACCTGAAAATATAATTAGGCTGGATGCAATCTATTCCAAAGATGAAATAGATTATATTGAGGTTAAGTTCAATGATCACGTTTACAAGCTTAAGGAAGAAGATGTATTTGCAGAGAATTTTCAGGTCCAGGCCATAAACGAGAATTCTGCTGTCCTGCTTAAGGGTGATGAAATAATAACCTTGTTTTTAAATGAAATTTATTTTGATTAGGTGGTAGAAAACTTGAGATTTTTAACTTCGGGAAGATCGCATGGCAAAGCTTTGGTAGGCATTATTGACGGCTATCCCTCTGGCGTAAAAATTGATATTTCTTTCATAAATAAGGAATTAGCCAGGAGGCAAAAAGGTTTTGGCAGGGGAGGCCGCATGGATATTGAAAAGGATAAAGCAGATATTATTGCAGGAGTAAATGCTAATATTTCTACTGGTTCACCTATTTCCTTTATCATTAAAAATAAGGACTGGAAGAACTGGAAAAATAAAAAGGAAGGCCCTCTACTTAATCCAAGGCCAGGTCATGCAGATTTTCCAGGTTTTTTAAAATACAGGCTTTCCAGCATAAGGGATGTTATTGAAAGAAGCAGTGCCAGGGAAACCTCTGCAAGAGTTGCGACAGGTGCTTTTGCAAAATTATTTTTAGCTTGTCTAAATATAGGGATTTTTAGTTATGTAAGAAGCATTGGCAAAGCTAGTTTTGCTGGTAGCTTCAAGGTGAAAAAGGATAATTACAAGCTTGTGGAAAAATCACCGGTAAGGTGCCCGGATAAAGAAACAGAGACTAAGATAATTGAAGAAATCAAAAAGGCAAAAAAAGAAGGTGACACTCTGGGAGGTAGCTTTAAGGTAATAGCAAAAGGGCTGCCGCCAGGAATAGGAAATTTTATTCAGTGGGACAGCCGCCTGGATTCAAAAATCGGAGAAGCTTTTATGAGCATACCAGCAATTAAAGCAGTGGAAATTGGAGAGGGTTTTAGGTCCGGTGAAATAAAGGGTACGGAATTCCATGATGAAATACATTATAATAAAAATAAAGGTTTTTATAGGAAAACAAATAATGCAGGTGGTGTCGAAGGAGGAATGAGCAATGGAGAAGATATTGTAGTGGGTGCGGTAATGAAGCCTATACCTACTACGCGTAAAGGATTAAAGACGGTAAATATTTCCTCCAAACAGGCTGATATAAGTTTGAAGGAAAGATCTGATGTTTGTGCTGTGCCCAGTGCTTCCATTGTGGGGGAGGCTATGCTGGCAATTGTGTTGTCAGATTTTATACAGGATAAATTTGGTAGTGACAATATAAGGGAAATTTTAGAAAATATGGATAATTATTCAAAGTATTATGAAAGTATTTAAATGGATTTTAAAAACTTATCCCTTATTGGATTTATGGGGTCTGGTAAAAGTACAGTGGGGAAATTATTGGCAGAGAGATTAGACTTTTTATTTATAGACACTGACAGGATAATTGAGATTAAAGAAAAAAAACCAATATCTGAGATTTTTAAAGAAAAAGGGGAAAAATATTTTAGGGATGTAGAATCTGAGGTTATTAGGAAAATATATAGAAATAAAAATTGCATATTTGCCTGTGGGGGCGGCGCTATCCTGACGGAGGAAAACTTTAAGGTTATAAAAAAATCAAGTAAAATAATATACCTTAAAGTTTCTCCTTCTGAAATACTTAAAAGAGTGGGCAACTCAAAAGATAGGCCTTTATTACAGTCAAAAGATAAGATGAAAAGGGTTAAAGCCTTATTAGGAAAAAGAAAAGGCCTTTATGAAAAATGTGCAGATATTATAGTAGATACCGATAAAAAGGAGACAGAAGAAGTGGTAAATGAGATAATAGAAAGGGTGAAATGAAGAAAATCAGGACAAAGCTTAGCAATAGGACTTACGGGATTTATGTAAAGAAAGACATAGATAAAATCTTTAAAAAACTTATTCAGAAGCATTTTCCTGATGCAGAGAAATTAGTGTTGGTTACTAACAATACCATCTACTCTTTGTATGAAGAAAAGATAAAAGGATTACTAAAAGATAGTGGGTTAGATACCCTTCTTATAAACATCGAAGATGGTGAAAAATATAAAACCCTTGACACTGTTAAATATTTCTATAAAAAATTTAAGGAGTTTAATGTACACAGGAATGACCTGATAGTTCCATTTAGTGGCGGGGTAATTGGAGATACTGCCGGTTTTGCAGCAGCCACATTTCATAGGGGAGTAAGGCTTATACAATACCCGACAACTATAATTGGCCAAATTGATAGCAGCATTGGAGGAAAAGTAGCTATAAACTATGATAAGCTGAAAAATTTCATTGGAAGCTTTTACCAACCATTCATGACTTTAGTAGATACAAACCTACTTTCTACTTTAAAGGAGATAGAAATTATAAATGGTTTTGGAGAAATTATCAAAAATGGAGTGGTTTTTGATAAAAAAATACTAGATTTGATTGATAAGAAGGTACCTAGTGAAGGTGAGAATAGATTATTTGATTTTATTAAAACTAAGACTTTTGAAGATATAATTTTTATGTCCTGCAATATTAAAGCAAAGATTGTGGAAAAGGATGAATTTGACCAAAATTACAGGCATCTTGAGAATTTTGGTCATACAGTTGGTCATGCCATAGAAAGAGCTTCAAATCTTACTAAAATTAACCATGGGCAGGGAGTTAGCCTGGGGATGCTGGTTGCTTTGGATATTTCCCGGGAACTGGGTTTAACAGAGAAGGATCTTAAGGACTATATATTAAAGTTCTACAAGAAGTTAAAACTTCCTTGTAAAATAAAAGGCCTTGAGCCTAAAGAAATAATGAAATCGCTAATGTATGATAAGAAATTTACTTCATCTAAAAATAAGTTTGTATTATTGAAAGGAATAAATAAACCAACTTTTTATTTTAATGTAAAAAAAGGTATAATAGAAGAGTGTATAATTAATAATATGGAATAGATATGAAAAATATAATAATAATTAACGGGCCAAACCTGAATTTACTTGGAAAGAGGGAAGAAGAAATATACGGTAACAAGAGTTTCGGTTCAGTCTTAGAAGAATTGAAATCTTATAGCCAGGATAATAATATTAATTTAGAATATTTCCAGTCTAACTCGGAAGGAAAAATTATAGACAAAATACATGAATCGATTGACAAAAAAAATGCAATAATTATAAATCCTGGCGCGCTTACCCATTACAGCTATAGCTTGCATGATGCTATAGTTGCCTCTAAGATTCCGGCAATTGAGGTACACATATCAAATATCTATAATAGGGAAGAATGGAGAAAAAAATCTGTAATTTCTCCTGCAGTTGAAGGAATAATTTGTGGATTTGGCCTAGATGTATATAAATTAGCGCTAAATGCGGCTAATAATTTAATAGGCTAATATAAAAAGATGTTTAAATTTCATCAAGTCTTATGGGCAAAATTACATAATGTAAAAAAAAAGCTAAAGGATGGGGAAAAAGGGCTTACTTTAGTAGAAGTAGTAATAGCTCTGCTTATTATCTCCATAATAACTGCTATTGTAATCCATAGCAGTATTATGGCCATAGATACCTCAGAATATAATAAAACCAAGACCATCGCACTTTCTATTGCCAATGAAGAGATGGAGAAAATAAGGGCCATGGATTATGGGGATATAGGTATAGTTGGAGAGAGCCCCGAGGGAACCCTGGAAAGTGAAGCTGTCAGTCCTGAAGGCTACACTATAAATTATGATGTAAGCTGGATAGAGGGGGAAGATAGCTACAAGCAGGTAGCTGTAAGTGTTTTTAAACAGCCAATGAAAGTTGATGTAGAAGTTATAACCCAGATTTACCCATCGGAGTCCAGCGGTGCAGGCG
>JBNJCV010000079.1:0-7263 GCA_051744245.1 Actinomycetota bacterium
CCAAATGTAGCGGTTTTGATATCCCACATTGGTTTTGTAGTAGGAGCTGGCTGGCTGTCTGGACTGATTATTTACCTGCTAGAAAAGAAGAATTATTTTGTTAAATTTCATGCCATGCAGTCTCTAATTATTGGAATCGCGGAGGTTATTGGTTATATTTTAGCTTCTATCTTAACCGTGGTTGTAATTGGAATTGCTTGTTATCCTATAATATGGATAGCTGCACTGGTTATCAGGATAATCATTGTCATGAAAGCCAATCAAGGCGAATTATATAAGTTTCCATGGATTGGCGGTTTAGCTGAAAAATATACCAAAATGTAAGGTTAATATTATAAAAAAATAGGGATTTAAAAATGACAGTTGAAAGAAAAACTCTTAGGAGTATTAGCGAACTTTCTATATTTAAATATCTGCTTATATTTTACCTTATATTCTTTATCCTTTCCCTTATAGGGATGGGGATAGTATTTTTAATTGCCTGGTTGGGGTTTGCATCAGCTGGAACCAGCTTGACTGATCTGGCCCAGAATTACGGGATTGATATGGAATGGATTCCGGGAGGTGGGGCCATAGGTTTGGTGCTGTTTATAATCGGAGGATTAATTGGTTCGGTTTTTTATGCAGCTATTGGTACCCTGACCATGTGGATTATAAATATTATTCTTAGAATAAGCGGAGGAATAGAATTAAGGTTCATGAAACCTAAATCAAGCGAATAAAGTTTGACGGAGCCAATAGAGGCTAGCTTGACAAATAAAAGTTAAATTGTTATTTTGTGCTCTGTCAAAAATGGTGGAGGGCCTATAGCTCAGATGGTTAGAGCGCATCCCTGATAAGGATGAGGCCTCTGGTTCGAGTCCAGATAGGCCCACCATTTTTTAAATACCTTCCAAAAGATATTTATTTTTTTGGTTTTATGGGGGTGTAGCTCAGATGGGAGAGCGCCTGCCTTGCAAGCAGGAGGTCAGCGGTTCGATCCCGCTCATCTCCACCAAAATTCAAAAAGATATTTACTAGAGATTTACCTATTCCACTGTGTTCAAATAGTTATAGACATAATTTTAATGATTTGGTATATTTTAAAACTGGATTTGGGGGTGTAGCTCAGATGGGAGAGCGCCTGCCTTGCAAGCAGGAGGTCAGCGGTTCGATCCCGCTCATCTCCACCATTTTTTTTACTCATTTTTAACGATTTAAAAAAAATCTACGGGTATTTCAATAAGTATCTAAAGTGAATCTGGAGACAAATATTGATTGAAAATGCCAGATAAGAGGTACCTTAAATTCCTTCATTAGTTAAAAAGCTTATGATATTATTATTACCTAATATCAATTAAATAAATTTTTATGTCCAGAGTTTGGCTAGAAGCATTCTTAGGTAAATTAGGCGATTACGTTATATATTATATTTCCAGGTATTACATTTATTTAATACCGGTTATCATTTTGTATGGTATTTTTCTGGCTATTTCATCCTATAACTTCAAAAGGATTGAAAAAAGGATAGATTCAGAAATAGTGAACCAGGCTAGAAATATTTTGGGGGAAAATCCGGAAATAAGTTATGTAACCCTAGTAGAAAAAGTGGAAATTCCCTGGGAAGAAATTGTAGATAGCTACTCCTTTTTTCCTTTTATAGCCAGGGAGACCGATCTGTGGGTTAAAAGAGCTTTTCCGGATAATGCCAGGAAAATTATTCTTGAAAATAGTGGCAAAATAAAGGCAATCCTTCAAAGGTCTGGTATATATTTAGATGATAAAAAAGGCGGAATAAGAAAAAATTTTTATCTGGACCTGGTCCATAGGATAACTAGAAAAGGCAACTAGTTTGTTACAAAAATAGGTTTAATATCGGCTTTAGTATCTGCAATAATACCCAAAAAACCAGGTTTGCCCCACTGCCAATGCTTGAGACTTTGCTAAAACCTTCAGGTATTTCAATATTGCTTTCCATTATTATATTTGTGTAAAGGTCTGCCATTCCGGTACATATCCACAAGATAATGGGTATGAAAATAATGGCTGATATAAAACTTCTAAAAACATCTCCCCTGGAAGGCGCAATAGCCCAGATGAGTATAAAAGGGATAAAAATCAAGTCTGCGCTTGGCAATAACCTATTGCCTGGAAGCAAAGTGGCGATATAAACGGTAAGCGGTATCATTATCAGGGATAAGCTAATGACAGACGGGTGCCCAGCTATGGCAAGGGTATCAACGCCTATATATATTTCTCTTTTAGTAATTTTCCTATTTATAGATTGCCTAATATTGTTTACTAGGGGCACTAAACCTCTAGCAAGTATATTAAAAGCCCTAGGCAGTATTATCATTATAATTGCTAGCCTCAAGCCTGAACCAAATGCAAAAAACAAATCCGGTCTCAGGTTTGCCGTAATTGTCTTGTATTTAGTAATTACGCCAATAATAAATCCTAGTATAAAGCCAAATACCATGGGCTCTGATAGAAATCCTAGCTTGTACTGTATTTCTTCATAGAAAAGGTGCAACCTTTTAACTTTTGGTATTTTATTTAATATATAGTTTATAAGTTGGGAAATAGGTGCCCAGAAAACTGATTGAGGTTGGGGGGTTGATATTCCTTCCATTCCATAGTATTCACCTATGTATGGCGCATAAATATCTGCAACCACTAGTGTAACTGAGGCTATAATAAGCGAAACCAGTATGCCTATCCATTGGATTTCAGTTATTGAATATATCAGCGAACCAGTGAATAAGAAGATCCAAAAGTTCCATAAATCTATATTAATTGTTCTTGTTAGCCTTAAAAAAAGCATAACGATATTTAGTAAAATTACCGCAATTACTATATGAATAACAATAGGAGAATTAAATGCTATGTATTCTGATACTTCGAATCCAAGATCAATAACCTGAAAGTCTTTACTGGAATTAATTACTATGGTATTTATAAGAGGCTCAAAGAAATTAACAAATGAAGTAAGCATAATAGCGACCAGCAACAAACCAATAAATACAAGAATGCAATTCTTTAGGATAATCAAGGGATTTTTTCCGGTAAATAGGCTTAATATAAATAGGAGTAAAGGTATTATCAGAACGGGGCCAAGCTCTATTATGTATTCAAAAATTTGCTTTACAACCAGCATATATAATCTTTATCTTTTGAATAGTAAATATTATTTAATATAGCAGAATTTCTATTATTATTTAATAGGCTGCTTGCAAATACTGACAATAATATCTTTTACTTTTCTTTAAAAACCAATTGTTCTTTGCTGGCAATTAAAGCCAATGCTTATTTGTCATAATTTCATTAGGGGAATTACAATTTTTCATTTTGACTGCCCACTCTACATGGGCTGATTTCTCCTTTTCCTGTTAACAGGTTTAAAAATCCTATTTTGATTAGCCAACTCAAGATTAGCAGATTTAACCCCTTTCATTTTTTAAAAGCCAGATTGAGAAATTTTTAATTAGCCGTATTTTATTTTTGTGTAAACAAACTAGATATTATAATATGGTAACAATAAAATAAAGGGTAGTTAATAAAAATGACACAGTTTTCTAAATACGGGAATTTATTTGAGAACCTAGAGAAAAATAAAAAAGTAATTATTGGAACATACAATAATTATTTTGGGGAGATATCAAAAAGGGATTTAAAAGAAATTGCAGAAAATACAGGCTCAGATTTTATTGACAAAAATAAATTGGAAGTCCTTTTTTATAATAATCTTTATGAGCTGAATATAGAAAAAAAGAAAATTCTAGATAAAGAAAATTACAAACCTGTTGATCCTTATACTTCCTCAATTATTCTACATTACCTTCTTAGAGGAGACGGAACACAAGCAAAACATAACTGGATATCTTACCGGGAGCTTCCCCACGGCCTTATATATTCCCAAACCATCCCCAAAGCTATTCAACCAGTAATTTTAGAATTTGGAAGAGATGGAAATGCTTTTATAGAGAAAGCAAAAAAAATAGGGGGTAAGGCTGACCCTAGCTTTGAATGGGGCACGGTAATTTATCCTTTTGTAAGGGTTCCAATTCTTTTTATACTTTACCCGCAAAGTGAAGAATTTAGTGCTGGTGCTAAGATATTGTTTGATGCAAACATTCCGCATTACCTGGAAACAGATGTAGTAAAACTTGTAGTAATATATACTGTAAAAAAATTGATTTCTTAAAATTATTTTATTATTCACAAATGTTATGTATAATAACATATGATAGAAGGGATAAACCATGCCAGAAATCATATGCTTAGGAGAGGCTTTAATTGATTTTGTAGCAGTAGAGTCCAGTAGAAAATTAATAGAGGTACAATCATTTAAGAAAGTGGCAGGTGGTGCACCAGCTAACGTAGCTGCGGGAGCCTCAAAGCTGGGGAAGAGTTCAGCTTTTTTAGGCAGGCTTGGAGATGATGAGTTTGGATATTTCCTCAAAAACACCATAGAAGAGGCGGGGGTTGATTGTAGCCAGATACAGTTTGACGGGGAAGCAAGAACAGGATTGGCCTTTATCTCACTTCCTACCCCTAATACAAGGGAGTTTCTATTCTACCGGAATCCCAGTGCTGATATGAGGCTGGATACAAAAGAATTTAACGAATCTTTTATAAGAAATACAAAAATTTTCCATTTTGGGTCTATTACCTTAATAAATGAACCAAGCAAATCAGCTACTCTAAAGGCTGTGGAGATTGCAAAAGATTCTGGTGCTATTATATCTTATGATCCTAACCTAAGGCTGAACCTTTGGCCTAATGCGGAGACTGCTAAGCTGGAGATGGATGCAGCTCTTCCACTTGCCGATATTGTAAAAGTGGATGATGAAGAACTTACCTTTTTAACCGGAATTGATGATATAAAGAAGGCAACAGATAAGATTTTATCCAGGGGGCCAAGGCTTTGCCTAGTCACGCTGGGGGAGAAAGGGAGCTACTATAAATCAGAAAGGTTATTTGGGAAATTTGATACATATACTGTGGAATCTGTTGATTCTACAGGATGTGGTGATAGTTATGTTTCAAGTATGCTGGTGGCAGTATTGGATAATGGCTTTGAAAATATAATAAACAGGGAAGATATTATGCTTTCCACAATAAGGTTTGCTAGTGCTGCTGCTGCCATAACCTCTACAAAGAAAGGCGTTATATCATCTCTTCCCACAAAGGGTGAGGTAGAAAAATTTTTATCCAGTAGATAGGGGATTATTAAATTGGAAGACAATCTATTGAAAGTAAAAGTAAGCAAGCTTTATTACCAGCAAAATTTATCCAAGGTTGAGATTGGCAAAAATTTGAGAATTTCCAGGTTTAAGGTAGCGCAACTGTTAGAAGAAGCAGTAAGGGAAGGTATTGTAACCATCAATATAAAAGAGCCAGACAATGCCTATATTGATATTGAAAACAAGTTAGAAGAAAAATTTAAAATTTTCAGGGCATCAGTTGTTGATGCTTCTGCTGATTATAGTATAACTAAAAAAAATATAGGAAAAGCGGCTGCGAATTGCCTGGTTGATATGGTTTACAGTGGAGATACTGTAGGGATTGCCTGGGGAACTACAATTTATGAGTTGGTTAATGCCTTGCCGGGTAAAATAGAAAAGAAAGATATATCTGTAGTGCAGCTAACTGGTGGATTGAATCAGGTAGAGGCAAGATATAATGCAATTGAGCTCAGCAGCAGGCTGGCCAAGGTTTTTAATTGTAGCTGTTACCAGCTGTATGCGCCGGCTATTGTGGACAGTACCCAAACTAAAAACCTTCTTTTTAGTGATAGCAGCATTAAAAAAACCCTGGACATGTGGGGAAAAGTCAATGTTGCAGTAGTAGGTATTGGAAGCGTTAGCCCAAAGCCGTCTACTTTGCTATACAGGGAAGGCTTTCTAAGGGAAAAAGATATAAAGGAAATTATTGGAAATTGCGCAGTTGGGGACATAAATACTTATTTTTATGACATTAATGGAAATAATTGCAGGTCAGAATTAGAGGATAGGACTATTGGCATGAATATAGATCAATTAAAAAGAATAAGATATGTTATTGGAGTTGCCGGGGGAGAATTTAAAGCAAGTGCGGTATATGCTGCCCTTAAGGGCAAAATTATTAATATATTGGTAACTGATTATAATACTGCCAAAATACTTTTAGAAAAATAGCTAGGAGGGGAAAATGAATTTAAAGGTATCTGTAGGGCTGTGGTATATGGGTAGCGTTGCAGACAGGTTTGTAAAAGAAGGGTATAGAGACCAGGTTGGAATAATAGAAAGAATTAAAAAGATATCAGAGATAGAAGGTGTAGCTGGAATAGAGCTGCATTACCCAACAGAGATAAATGAAGAAAACATAGGAGAGATAAGGGAAGTATTAGATAAAACAGGGCTTAAGATAGTCCAGTATTGCCCCCACTTGTGGGTAAATCCCCAATGGAAGTATGGAGCATTTACAAATCCGGATCCCAAAATTAGAAAAGAGTCTATAGAGTTTGCCAAGAAGGCTATAGATATGGGAAAGGAATTTTCACCTGAAGTTATGGTTTATTGGCCTGCTCAGGACGGTTACGATTATTTTTTCCAAACAGATTACTCAAAAAGTATAGGCTATATGGTAGAAGCGCTAGCCCAGATTTGCGACTATGCAAAAGAACAGAAGTTTGCTATAGAATACAAGGCGTTTGAGCCCAGGACCCACATATTCTTAGGAAGGGTAGGAGAAGTATTAACCATAATTAATGAAATAGGAAAGCCAAACCTTGGGGTAAACATAGATATAGGGCACGCGCTAATAGTTAAGGAAAATATTTCTGAATCTCTTGCCCTCATACAAAGATATGATAAATTATTCCATACCCACTGGAATGATAACCATACCGTCTTTGATGATGATATAATTGTGGGCAGTGTTAACTTCTGGCAAACCCTTGAGTTTACTTACTGGCTCTACAAAAGTGGCTATAATGGTTGGCATGGACTTGACCTTTTCCCCTACCGGGAAGACCCCAGCCAGATAGTAAGGCAGAGCATAGATAATATTAAGTTCTTCTATAAAATGGCAAAAATAATAGACAGCTATGACATTGAAGATATTTTCCATAGTTCTGACCCGGTTAAAATGAATCAAATCTTAAGGGAGATACTTAAAAAAGGTATAGATAATTATTGAGATTATCATTTGTTAATACATTTAACATATGATATTATTAAAAGCGATGGATATCAATAATTTTAAGAAATTAGAAAAATTTACTAATATAGCACGCCAAAA
>JBNJCV010000080.1:0-7213 GCA_051744245.1 Actinomycetota bacterium
CAAATTACCAGTCCAGGAAAATTCAATTCTTGCTCCACCTATATAAATTTTGAAATGTCTAAATTTTTATTTTAAAAACGGCTTTTCTTACTTCACAACTTCTTGAAGCCTGCAATCCGGGCCTGTGTATATCATTAGGATAAAATATAGCATACATACCTTCTTTGAGCAGAAGATTACTTTCATCCTGGACTTCATCAAAGAAAGCAACATCATCCTGCTGGGAATATTTTATTGCTGGCTTCTGGGAAGTACTGTAATTAGCCCAACCTATAACTTCTTCGCCCTGCAGCAAATACTGGAAATCTATATACTCCCAATGGACCTCAGCTAATTTATTTAAATTGTAAGTAGTCCTGTAAGTAGTTAAGTTAAAAAAAAGATTGCTTCTATCAATCAGGTGTTTTCCGTCAACTATATCCCTAAAATTTGTCTTTGAAATATAATCTAGAACCCTACCAATACCTTTTATATGGCTTAGATGCTGAAAATCATTATCAATGCTTCCAATTATCAACTGGGCTCCCTTATTTATTTACTACTCCAAATATTATATAAAAATTAACTTTAAGGGCAAGTAACCTTAAGGTTAAGAAATTATTTTCTATACTTTCAATCTGTCAATAACTTCCATATTCAGTTGTATTCCCAGACCTGGTTTTTCAGAATCTGGTTCAATAAATCCATTTTTTACTTTGGGGGCGCCAACTACATAAGCATCTGAAAAACCCCCTTCTTTCTTTTCCCAGGTTGGAACACAAGTGTCCTCAGCCCATTTAACAGCAGGACAAGACAGTGTAAAGTGTATAGTTTCAGCATAAGCAACGTGAGGCGCACAGGGAACATTAAAAGCCTCACATAATGCAGCCACTTTTTTAGCTTCAGTTAATCCACCCATTCTCCTAATATCGGGCTGTACCACATCAACTATTTTCCGTGTTATAAGCTCTTTGAAGCCAAACCTGGTATATTCATGCTCACCCGCAGCTATAGGGACATTGGTCTTTTTTCTTAATTGCCTGTAACCATCAAAGTCATCTGGCAAAAAAGGTTCTTCTACCCAGGTAAGGTTATACTTTTCCAGCCTGTTTATCATTTCTATTGCATAATCAACATCTGCCCATGCCATATATGCATCTAACATTAATTCAATATCATCGCCTACGGCCTCCCGCACAGTTTTTACCAGCATTTCATTTCTCTCCATCCCTTTTTTACCTTCCCTTGGGCCTGTACACATCCTCTGCTTCATGCCTTTGTATCCTTGCTCCTTATAATCTAGGGCTTCTTTTGCCAGAAGCTCGTAATCTGGCTTATAAATATTGCTAGGGTGCAAGTTTGAAGCGTAAAGCTTAATTTTATCCTTGGTTTGGCCACCTAATAATTTATACACAGGAACCCCAAGGGCTTTTCCTTTTATATCCCATAGTGCACTATCCACGCCGCTTATTGCTTCGATAGCTGCTCCTTTCCTTCCAAAAACGATAGAAGCCCTAAACATCTTGTCCCATAGCATTTCAGTATTAAATGGATCGGAACCAACTAAATAATTCTTATAATGGTTTTCTATTAAAACTTTTCCTGCAACCGCGCTTCCTCCGCCGCAAAATCCATAGCCTTCTAAACCTTCATCTGTCCTAATAATTACTATTGGTACTATCCAGTGGTTGCCCCCCGTCCACATAGCCCTGTCTTTGGCATACTCTTCATAGGGTTCCATGGGACCTACTAGCGGAGAATTCCTAATAAATTTTGCTACACCTTCAGACTTTGTAGCTGCAATATTTATAACTTCAACCTCTGTAATCTTCACTGATATCCCCTTTTTTAAAAATTAACTATAAATAGCACTAATCCTATATTTTCCCATCTTTAAACTTCTCGTCTAGTATGGTTGGGTCATGGCTAGGGATTATAATATCGGCTTTTTCCCTTATCTTCCTATAAGCTTCAAAAATTTCCCACTGGTTATAATATAGGCCAATAGGATGGTTCTTTTTAACATTGCCTACAAAAAAGGCAACATCAGAAGTAAACACTGCATTTCCCATTCTGGTATTAACCTCCACTGCCATACAGCCTGGTGTATGGCCACCAACCCAAAATGCAGAAATACCAGGAAGTATTTCTTTCTCATTTTCAACAAATATTAACCTGTCTGGATGAAGTGATGCCAAATACTTTATTGGCTTAGTGGGGAAAAGGATATCATTGTAATAATAAGGTTTATCCTTTTTCATGTATTCCATCCAACCTTTTCTTGAAAGTATTACTTTTGCATTCGGGAAAAGATCAACATTGGATGAATGGTCATGATGGAGGTGTGAAATAAAAACATACTCTATACCTTTTGGCTCTATATTATTTCTTTTTAAAATATTTTCAGTAGTTTCAGATTCAGGAAGTTCAAAAGATACCTTGCCTTTAAACTCTTCAAAAAGCATTTTATTTATTGCCTCAATATCTCCACAGCCGGTATCAATTAATATATTATGGCCATTGCCTCTGACTAAAAAGAAATAGGTATACAATGTATACTCTTTCTCCCAATCGCTTAAATAATACATTTCGGGACCAGGGGCCGTGGTGGTACCATTTTTAAAAATACTGATGTGGTATTCCATAATTTACATCCCCTCTTCAATCTTCAACAATATTTATCATCATTCCATTGTTAATCATTATCCCGCCTTCAACGAAAATAGTAGACCCAGTCACATAATCGGAATCTGAAGATGCAAGATAAACCGCTGCTTTACCCATATCTTCTGGTGTACCCCATCTGTGGAGCGGAATAATTTTATTCAGCCTTTCAACCAAACCAGGGAACATTTTTCTTTGTTTCACATTTATATCTGTTTCTACTGCACCGGCAGCAATTGTATTTACATTTATATTATGCTCTGCAAGCTCTAGGGCCATTGATTTAGCAAGCATTTTTATACCACTCTTGGTTATACTATAAATACCTTGGCTAGCATTTGGAACCTCTTGATTAAAAGAAGTTACAAAAACAACTTTCCCGCCTTTCCCCCGCTTTACAAAATATCTGGCTGCCTCCTGGCCAATATTAAATGATCCCTCCAGATTGGTTTTTATCTGAAAATCCCATGCTTCTTTAGTAACTTCTAAAAATGGCTGCAAGTCTACAACTCCTGCATTACCAATTACAATATCCAGCTCATTTTTTTTAGTGATATATTCAAACATTTCGTTTACTTGTTTTCTTTCAGAAACATCTGCTTGATACTTATAAGCAGCTACTTCATGTTTCTTGACTTCTTGTACAGTTTCTTTAGCCTTTTTTGTATCAGACATATAATTCACTATAATATTGCAACCTTCTTTGGCAAGTTCTATACATATACCCCTGCCAATTCCTCTGCTTCCTCCAGTGACCAGTGCCCAATTTCCTGTTAATTTCATGCTTCCCTCCAAATCTAATGAAGCTTTTTTACTCCTCCCACAAAACCGCCATTTTTAAAAATATAAATAACTTTTTCCTAGACTTTTATCTGTAAATATAAAAACTTAACCTTTTATTTATTCCAATACTTTAAGGCTTCCCTTAATTCCTTTTTATCTTTTGCGTATTCTTCTAATGATATGTTAGACATTACAGCATCTATTGCCTGCCTGAATGCCCTAGCTCCTGCTATTGCTCCCATGGGGTGTCCATGTATGCCTCCTCCTGCCGATAATATGCAATCATAACCCAGGTCATTAATAATTTTTGGAACCCTTGAAGCTACCAACCCTCCTGAAGGTATTGGAAATGTCCTCCTTATATGATGATAATCAGCCAGGAGGTCATATGCAATTTGCCTGTATCTTTCATCCAGTAGTTTGTACTTGCCTGAGTCAATGGGATATACCATCATGTCCGCCCCTATTATCCGGGCAAGCTTTCCCAGCACCAGATGGCTGGCAACTCCGCCCCATGGATTTGCATACCATACACCGCTAAAGTCGAGATGGGCTAATATTGGAACATTAATATCCTTGTCTTCTGCAATATCCCTGAAAGAAGATAGACCCTGGGTTAGGTAATTTATCATCAATGCGTTTGCTCCGGCTTCAATTGCCTCCATTGCCCTCTTCTTCAACGATCCTGCTTTCCCAGTAATATTTACACAATATAGAGTCTTCTCCCCTTTTGTTTCATAAGCCTGTCTTTCCTTTTCCATATAGAGCTTTATCCGTTCAATCCTGTTATTATAGGCAGTCTCAGATAGTAGCTCGTCATCTTTTATTATATCCACCCCGCCAGCTGCCGCTTTATAAAAAAAGTTTGCTCCAACTTTAGGCTCAAATCCGGTGCAGGGCTTTATCATGTTATTGAGAAGTGGTCTATCTTTTACCCCGAGGAGCTTTCTTATCCCTTCTATTCCGAATTTAGGCCCAGAAAAGCCCTGCAGGTATTTCTTCGGAAATTCTATATCCAGGAGTTTAATCCTTCCCATCACCGATGTATTACCTATAACCGTAGTCAAGAGCATGGGAATTTCTGAACCTATATTTTCAAAAGGAATTGCAACCGAGACCACATATCTCCTACAACCCAGATCTTCTGGCAACTCAAACTCATAATTAGGTACCTCGTGAGCTGATATAACCTTTCCTGCATATTTTTCCCTCATTTCTTCTGTTTCCCCTTCAACTTTTGTCCAGGTCCCCGTTGACATATCAACAGCCAAAGTTTCAGAAAACTTTATTATGTCTTCATCAGGAGAGACCTCTATAAAATATGTAGCTATTATATAACTATCCCTATCAAATCCGTCAGGGAGGAAATGCAGTGATTTTTGGTACATCTTTTAACTCCTATCTCTTTTTTAAATTCTATCCCCGGAACCCCTTAAAAATTGAATACATGTCTATGCCAGAAATTACTTTATCTCTGTATTTTTTTTCTATATGTTCTAAAGCTTCTACAAAATCATTATTCTGGATTCCATTTTTTACGGATAAATAAGCTTCTAGAAAAGCAGATAAGTCATCAGCAGCCTTTACCATGCTGCCATCCCTATTTTCAATATCCGAGAACTCATTTTCTGTAAATAATTTTATATCCTTATGCCAGCTTTCGGGAATCAGCTTATAAATTTTTTTCTCCATTTCTTCCTTTTCATAATCTTTTATAAGGTTGCTTAACCCTTTAACAGATCTTTTCACCGGATTAATTATATCCCGGGTAAGTACTTCAGGAAGGTCATGGAACAAGCCTGTTAGGTAATTATTAATAGTATTAATTCTGTCTTTGCCTGTTACATATGAAAACAGGAAGGAAAGGATAGCAACAATTAGCATATGGCCCAGCACTGAAGTTTTAGGAACCCTGTAAAGATGGCTCCATCTCACCTGGAACCTCAGCTGCCCACATATATTTACAAAATCCGTTAACTGTGTAGAGCTTACCAGCTCTTTCATGCTGCTCAAATGCCTGTATTCTTCTTGTTTTAACTTTATATCTCTCTTTATCTCTTCTATTTGGAAACCTTTAGGATTAATAGTTTCAATAATATCAAACTCCCATTTGGTAACATAAAAATGGGCTGCATTTAAAATCTGCCTATTTATATCTTCTTTTTCCTTCAGTTCGGTATCCAGTAAAAAATCCTTAAACTCACTGCAAAAATTATCCCCTAGTGAACTTATATAAGGTTCCATTTCTTTATAAACCCACTCATTTAATGCATGATACTTGCTTTTATCTTCCTTAATCTTATAAAAAAGAGGGGGTTTTAAGTCTGTAAGGATAATCCTTTGAAAATATTCAAAAAGCCCAACCTTTATTATTTTAATCCAGTCAACTTCACCATTTTTTTCACTTTCAAATTTTGCCAGGATATAAGCGACTACCATCTTTTGGGCCTGTTTATCTAGCTCACTGAATTCTACAATTTTTATTTGATCATTCCATCTCTGCATGCTAGCAGCATCAAATATTTTTAAAAACAATGAATTTGAAATCATAACCTTAAAATTCTCATTTTTATTTACTATAGTATAGCAAACAATAGGTGAAAAAATGAAAGATTAGATATGTCTTCCCGAAAATTCTAAGATCTTTATTTTAGCCTTCTTAGCCTGCCATTTGAAAAAGAATGTACCGTTATCTTATTTATCCCGATAATCTTTAAAAAAACACAGTCAATATCAGCTGTGCAAAATACTTTTATATATTTAGGATTTTCAATGCTTTCAACAACATCATAATTAATTTCCTGAATCTTAAGGGCATCCTTGTTATGGATGTTCTTATAAAAAAAATCCAAAAGCACTTCCTCAAAATCATCAGTCAGAATATTTTTGCCATAATTTTTAGCCTGATTCAGGTCAATACATTTAATCGATTCTTCTGCAGCAACCATGCAAGCCTTATTAAGTTCAGCTTTAAACATAAATGCCTTTCCTAAATCTATAACCAGAGCGGTAGCCAAAATTAATATCAAAGAAAGAACAGCCACAGTAATCAACACAGAACCCTGTTGGCCTTTATTTTTATATTTCAATTTCCCCAAAATTATTTCCTCCCAGCCACTCATCTGCATCTTTATCTATTCCATCTTCTTTAATATTAATTGAGCGAAAACCATTTATGGGATTACTGAAATATACATGCGCTACTCTTCCATCATCGCTATACAGATAAATATGCAACTTACTATCCTCATTGCCGGGATTATCAAACTTAACCCTGGTAGATATTGACCCTTTTTGTTTTGGGCTTAACTGTTTATTGCATATACCGATATGCTCAATTCCTTTTTCATCAAACCGGTTCAAATCCTCGTGTACTTTTACTTTTTCTATTTTTCCATTTTCTATATCCCATTTAACTTCCAACTCCATTTCAGATTCTTCGCCTGATTTATCTTTATGCCACCTAGTAAAAACATACCTGGGCTCTTTTCTTACAGTTACCGTACCGTGCAAAGGTTTTGCATAATACCCATCTTCAACCCAAACTTTTTTGGTTTCATAATAACTGGTATCAATCCACCTATAATCAGTATATTCTTCAAAATAGCCATCTTTTACTAATACCTTTTCATCCCTGTATTCCCAGTGACCTTTGTGTACAATATATGAGGTATCTACCCATACTTTTCTGGTTCTTGTCTCCCAGTGTGAAGTATCTACATGGTAATGATCCATGTAAGTTTTCCAATATCCAGAATTTACCCATACCCTGTAGGGTTGCCTTACT
>JBNJCV010000081.1:0-7103 GCA_051744245.1 Actinomycetota bacterium
CAAAGCCCCATCTTTTAATTTCTGGTATAAATAGGGGGGCAAATGTGGGGGAAGATATTATTTATTCAGGGACTGTTTCTGCTGCTACTGAAGGAACCGTATGCGATGTTCCTTCAATTGCTATCTCGGTAGATAATTTAAAGAATCCTGATTACAGTTTTGCGGCTAGGTTTGCCAGAAAAATGGCAAAAATTGTGCTAGATAAAGGTCTCCCTAAAAAAACCTTGCTTAATATAAACATACCAAATGCGGCCGGAAAAGATATTAAAGGGGTTAAAGTTACCTGTCAGAGTACAGCCAAGTTTAAGGATTATTTTATCAAAAGGGTAGATCCCAGGGGCAGGGATTATTACTGGATGGATGGGGATTTTGTTGAAATCACTAAAAATGCTGATGATGATTATACTGCAATTAAAAATAATTATATTTCCATAACCCCTGTGCATTATGACTTAACCGCTTATAATAAGATTAAGATTTTTGAAAACTGGAAAATTAATAAAAACATAAGATAGGTATGAAAAAACAATATGTAGTGGATTTAAAAGTTGGAAAGCCGGTAGACTCGGTATTTGTGGTTTCTAAGAAAATAGTAAAACAGAAAAAAAATGGAGAAGATTATTGCCTGGTAACCCTCCAGGACAAAGGAGGGGATCTACAGGGTATAATGTGGACCGAAGTCTTTAAGCGTATGGAAGATTTCCAGGAGGGAGATTTTGTAGCAGTAAAAGGGCAGGTCAATGAATACAATAAAACGAAACAGCTTGTAATTGATTATTTGGTCAAGGTTAAGGATGAAAGCAATATAGAATATTCGGATTTTATAAAAACAACCAAGAAAAATATTTCTGGGATGCTTTCTGAATTGAAAAATATTATAGGTGGTATAGAAAATCCCTACCTAAAAAAATTGCTCAATTTATTCTTTCAGGATGAAGTTTTTATAAAAGAATTTTGCCATGGAACTGCAGCCATGAAGTACCACCATGCATACAGGGGAGGGCTGCTGGAGCATACCCTATCTGTTACCAGGGTTTGCAGCCTTATTGCAGAGAATTATAATAATATAAACAAGGACCTTTTGGTAGGCGGGGCAATACTCCATGATATAGGGAAAATTAAGGAGTATGACGTGGGGGTAATAATTACAGTTTCTGACCAGGGGAAACTGCTAGGACATATTAGTATGGGTTATAGTTGGGTTATGGATAAAATAAGAAGCTTAGAAAGATTTCCTAAAGATCTGGCAGAAAGGCTCCTACATATAATTTTAAGTCACCACGGCTATAAAGAATTTGGCTCGCCTGTACAGCCTAAAATCCTTGAAGCTTTCGTGGTACACCATGTTGATTACCTGGATGCAGATGTTGCAGGTTATAACTTGTTGCTGGAAGAGTCTGATGAAGAAGTGGACTGGTCCCGTTTTGTTAAGAATTTTGAAAGGTCAGTGCTGCTCAGACAGATTAATAATGAAGACTATGTTGAGGAGAAAAAAATTAGGAGGCAAAAAAATGGCAGGATAGGCCAGGAAGGCTTGTTCTAGAATCTCATATCTTTTAACTTCAATATAGCTTTGCCGCAAATCTTGTTAACAGGATCCCACACCGTTGATATTTTAGGAGCATAGCTTAGATCAAGCATGTATACCTGGTCTATAGTTAACTCAGAGGTAATAGCGGTAGCAAATATGTCAATTCTTTTGGCTATCCCTTGTTTGCCAAGCATTTGTGCACCCAGAAGCTTCCTTGATGGAAAGTCTACTATTGCTACTACAGTTATGTTCTCGGCACCTGGCAAATTCCTTACATGGGAAGGGTAGTTGCCTGTAATTTTTACCGCATTATAACCATAATTTTTTGCCTCTTTTAAATTTAGGCCGGTTTTGGCTATTTCCAAGCCAAAAACTTTATCCACTTTTGTTTTTACAGAGCCCGGGAATACATCATTTGTGCCCGCAGCATTACTACCTGCAATGCGCCCCATTTTAGCTGCATTATTTGCAGTAGGTACATAGTCATCTTTTCCGGTGATTATATTTTTCACTGTGGCACAATCGCCAGCTGCATATATGTTCAGGTGAGAAGTCTGGAGTTGGGAATTTACTTTTATCGCCCCATTCTTGCCAAGCACAATCGAACTGTTTTTTATAAATCCTGTATTTGCTTTAACTCCTGTAGATATAAGTACAAAATCAGTTTCAATATCCTGTATCTGGCCTTCTTTTTTTACAGAAACCAGCTTAACTATATTGTTGTCATGGGCAAAGGATTTCACAGCGGTCGAAAGCATTACCTTTACTTGTTTTAGGTTAAGTGTTTTAAGCATAATATTGCTGACCTCATCCTCATATTCTTTTAATATCATGTCAGCAATTTCTAATACGGTTACGTCAATACCCAGTTCTTTGAATGCTTCTGCCATAAGCAGACCTATTGAACCTCCCCCAACTACTACCGCTTTTTTGGGAGAATGGTTGTTGATAAATTTTTTTACATTTAAGGTATCTTCAACATTCCAAAAATTGAAAATATTCTTTGAGTGGATGCCCGGTATGTTTAAAACATAAGGAGACGCGCCACTGCAAATAATCAACCGGTCATAACCTATTTTTTCGGTGTTTTGCTGGGAATCTTTCTGCACTACCACCTGCCGGTTTGAGCTATCAAGCTCTACAACCTTATGGCCGGTAAGGACTTCTATGTCTCTTTCTTTTTTAAAAAATTCAACCGGGTAAACAAAAAGGTCATCAAAATCCTTTATAATTCCAGATATGTAATAGGGGAGCCCGCATGAGCCATAGGATATGTATTTGCCGCTCTCAAGCACAGTTACATTCAACTCTGGGTTTGCCCTTTTGGCCTGGCTTGCTGCAGCCAGCCCGGCAACATTTCCTCCAATTACCAGGATATTCTTAAACAGGTCATTTCTATACATGTTCTTCTTTCATTTTTTCTTATTTTACTAATGGTTTTAATTAATTACAAACTTTTTAAAAATTATTATTTTTAATATAATAATAAACTACTTTTAATTAAACAGAAGAAAGGAAGCTGCATGGAAGAGAAAGCCAAGGAAAAATTAAGGGAGATTGCAAAAACTTTAAGAGTCGACATAATAGAGATGTTGTGCGAGGCTGGTTCCGGTCATCCCGGAGGTGCTTTATCCATGACCGATATTTTTTCCTACCTTTATTTCAGCGGCATCTTAAATGTGGATCCTAAAAATCCCAAAAAAGCTGACCGGGATAGGGTTGTACTTTCAAAAGGACATGCTTGCCCGGTACTTTACGCGGCTTTAGCAGAAATGGGGTACTTTGATAAATCACATTTAAAAACTTTAAGGAAATTTGGAAGCATACTTCAAGGCCACCCTGATATGAACAAAACCCCGGGTGTGGATATATCAACAGGATCCCTGGGCCAGGGGTTGTCTTGCGCTGTAGGCATGGCCATCGGGGCAAAACTTGACCAATTGGATATAAAAGTATTTACAGTAGTTGGGGATGGCGAATCAGAAGAAGGACAGATTTGGGAAGCAGCAATGTCGGCAGCCCACTATAAGCTGGATAACCTTACAGCCATAATAGACAGGAATGGGCTGCAAATTGACGGATACACTAAAGATGTTATGAACAGTGAGCCGGTTATAGATAAGTGGAAAGCGTTTGGATGGAATGTAGTAGAAATTAACGGGCATGATTTTAATGAAATTGAATCTGCTATAGCGGATGCATCAAATACCAAGAACATGCCTACGGCCATTATTGCCAA
Source organism: Actinomycetota bacterium (assembly GCA_051744245.1). Lineage (GTDB taxonomy): Bacteria > Actinomycetota > Humimicrobiia > Humimicrobiales > Humimicrobiaceae > M55B165. The sequence goes on from JBNJCV010000081.1 coordinate 3,771, forward strand.
CACCGTTAAGGGCAAGGGAGTAAGCTTTATGGAAGACCAGTGTGGCTGGCACGGCCAAGCCCCCTCAAAAGAAGAGAGGGACGAAGCTATAAAATGCCTTTGTAAATTGGAAAATGATTAAGGAAAGGATAATTTATGGTTTCTGATAAAATAAAGAAAATTTTGTCAAACTCTGATAAAAAAGTTGCCACTAGAAAGGCGTATGGAGAGAAAATTGCAGAGCTGGGTGAAAAGAATAATGATATTGTAGTTCTGGATTGTGATTTGTCTAAATCAACCAAGACCAATATATTTGCTGAAAAGTTCCCTGAAAGGTTTTTTGACTTCGGAGTAGCGGAGTCTAACATGATGAGTGCAGCAGCAGGACTGGCAACTATGGGAAAAATCCCGTTTGCCTCTACTTTTGGCGTATTTGCTTCTAAGAGAGCAGCAGACCAGGTTAGCATTTCAGTAGCTTATCCTAAGCTTAACGTAAAAATATGTGCAACCCATACTGGTATATCAGTAGGTGAAGATGGGGCTACTCACCAGGCCATAGAAGATGTGTCTATCATGAGGTCAATCCCTAACATAAAGGTGATATCGCCAAGTGACGGTACTGAAACAGGCAAGGTGATAGAAGAAATAATTGGTATTGACGGCCCTTGTTATGTAAGGCTTTGCAGGGGTTCCAGTCCTATAATATTTAACCAGGATTATAAGTTTGAGCTGGGAAAAGGGGTAAGGATAATGGAAGGCGGTAAAGCTAGCATTATAAGTGCAGGATTTACCACCCATATTGCCCTGGCAGCTGCAGAAAAACTGGAAAGCGAAGGCATTGAAGTAGACCTTATTAGCATGTCATCTATAAAGCCCATTGACCAGGACCTTATAATAGATTCTGCCAAAAAGACTGGCCTGGTTATTACAGTTGAAGACCATAACATAATTGGGGGGCTGGGAAGCGCAGTTTGTGAAGTGTTGTCAGATACTTTGCCCACTAAAGTTTTAAGGCTGGGGGTAAAGGATAAATTTGGCGCATCCGGCACTCCTCAGGAATTGATAAAAGCATACGGATTTGATGAAGATAGTATCATAAAGGCAGTAAAGGAAAACATAAGCTAGGATGGATTTAAATAATTACAGGGAAAATGCCCAGGAATTCTTATCCAAACTGGATAAGGAATATTACCTGCATTTTTCCGGAAAGAAAAAAGACCTTAATTCCGAGGGGATTCACAAGCAGTACGAATGGCTATTTTCAAAAGAATATTATGATTTCTTTTATCAACTAAAAAAAGAGAGCAGAAAAGATAACCATAAGAATGCATATCTACTCAAGTTTTGTGCGGAAGGCTTGGTTGAGACGGATTCAATGCAAATCAGGGACAGGATAGCCAAAAAAGAAACAGAATGCAGGGTTAACATAGATGACAAGCAAGTGCCTTTCAGGTATGTAGATGTCTTGCTTGCCAATGAACCCAGCAAGAAAAAAAGGGACTTAATTGAGGAACAAAGGAATAAAAAAATAGATTCTATTTTAAACGATGACCTTTATGACTACTGGAATACCCTCCACCAGAAAGCAAAATTGCTTGGCTTTGGCAGCTACAGGGATTTATTTGCCTACCTTAAAGATGAAGATTTTACCGCTACTGAAAAAAATATGGATGTACTGCTTGAAGAAACCAAGGATTTCTATGAAGACAAGTTTAATAAAGTGCTGGTTGATAACATTGGCATAAGCCTGGACGGGGCTAGAAGAAGTGATTTTGCATACTTGAAAAGGGGTAAAAAATATGATAACTATTTTAGAAAACAGTATTTAATTGAAGGCTTTAGTCAAACTCTGTACCACCTTGGCATAGATATAAACAGGCAAAAAAATATTATTTTTGATGTAGGGGAAAGGGAAAATAAATCTCCCAGGGCTTTTTGCTGTACTGTCCGGATACCCCAGGAAATATATTTAGTGGTTATGCCCAGCGGTGGCCAAGATGATTACGAGGCTGTATTCCATGAAGGAGGGCATGCTGAGCATTTTGCCCACACTAGGCCAAGCCTGGATTTTGAATATAAATTTTTGGGGGACAATGCGGTAACTGAGGGCTATGCTTTCTGTCTGGAGAATTTGTTAAATGATATGGAGTGGCTGGTTAATTTTATTGGAATGGACAATGAAACTGCCAGGAATTTTAAGCATTTTTCCAATATGCTAAAACTGTGGTATTGCAGGAGGTATGCAGGAAAGCTTAAATACGAACTAATTTTGCATGACGGAAAACCCATAGATGGAAAAGAGGAAAAATACAGGGAGATACTTTCTTCTGTGGGTTTAATGGATTATCCCAAAGAAAGCTACCTAAAAGATGTTGATGAAGGGTTTTATTGTACTAATTATATAAGGGCTTGGATATTTGAAGCTCAGCTAAAAAATTACATAAAAAGGAAGTTTGGCGGCAAATGGTTCTTAAAAAAAGAGGCGGGAAACTTTCTTAAAGAACTATGGAGCTATGGACAAAAATTTGACGCAGAAAATATGATAAAGCAGCTTGGCTATAAAGGGCTGGATATAGGTTACCTTATAGATTCGCTTATGGAAGGCAATTAAATAAAATTTAAAGAAAGAGGAGCTATGATTAATTTAAAAAAAGTAATCAGAAACATACCTGACTTCCCTAAAAAAGGGGTGGTTTTCAGGGATATAACCCCCCTGCTTAAGGATGCGGAAGCTTTCAGGTATTCTGTAGATACCCTGGCTGGGAAATATGAGGATACAGAAATTGATGCTATCCTGGGTGCAGAAGCTAGGGGTTTTATTTTTGGAGCGGCACTGGCATACAAGCTGGGTGTGGGCTTTATCCCGGTCAGAAAACCTGGAAAACTCCCCTTTGATACCTGTCAGGTATCTTATTCCCTGGAATATGGTGAGAACATTCTAGAAATGCATTTGGATGCAGTAAAACCTGGGGATAAGATTCTAATAGTAGATGATTTGGTGGCAACTGGGGGAACAGCAAAAGCAAAAGCTGAGCTTGTTGAGCAAAGAGGTGGCAGGGTTATTGGTTTTTGTTTTTTAGTAGAGCTTGAATTTTTAAATCCACGGGATTTATTAAAAGGATATGACGTGTTTTCATTAGTAAAATATGAGTCAGAATAATACAAGTTTCGGAGGTGATTTTATATGACTGAAGAGGAAAAGAAAAAAAATGAAGGTAAAGAGGAAGTAGAAGATAAGGAGGCTACAGAAGAAGACCAGGAAGAAATCCTAAGAAAATTACAGGAAGAAGTGGATAAATTAAGCACTAAAGATATTATAAACCAGATGATGATGTCTTTATCAAGTCTTGCTTA
>JBNJCV010000082.1:0-7022 GCA_051744245.1 Actinomycetota bacterium
ATAACCCTCAATATTTTTTCCTTCTCCCCCCTCCTTAAAGCGAGCAGGCGGTGAGAACTTATTCTGGATAAAGGTTCCGAGTATTCAAAATAATCTTTGAATTTGCTTCCCTGCTCTTCTTTTCCTTTTATGACCCTGGAATAAATTACTGCTTCTTTTTCAAACAGCCTCCTTACGGCATCCCTTGCCTTCTTGTCTTCTGCTACCCACTCAGATATTATATTTCTTGCCCCCTCCAAAGCAGCACCGGTATTTTTAACCTTATCAGTTAAATATTTTTTTGCCTCTTTTCCAAGGTTAATCTCTTTCTGGGAAAAGATAGTTTTAGCCAGAGGCTCAAGTCCTAAACTTTTAGCAATAGTTGCCTTTGTTTTTCTTTTGGGCTTGTAGGGCAGATAGATATCCTCTAATTCTGTTAGGCTGGCTGTATTTAATATCTTCTGCTTGAGCTCATCCGTTAATTTTCCCTGTTTTTTTATTTCCTTTAGTATTGTCTGCCGTCTTGCCTCAATTTCCTTTAGCCTGGTAAGCTCTTTTTGTATGTCCAGTACCTGGCTTTCATCTAGACTCCCGGTTACTTCTTTTCTGTACCTGGAAATAAAGGGAATGGTATTATCATCTTCTAAGAGCTTTATAGTAGGTCCTACCTTGCTTTCAGCAATATTAAGCTTTGAAGAAATTTCTTTTGAATATTTTATAGCCATGATAATAATTATATCTATTTAAGGCTATATCCTATAATTATTTTGGCTACTATTCAATAATTAATTTAAGGTGATGCCATCTGGGCAAGAAGCCCTATTACCCTGAGCATTGCAGGACCAATAATTACAGTCATGAGGGCTGGGAAAAGGCAAAAAATTAAGGGAAATACCAGTTTAACCGGGGCCTTAGCTCCAGCTTCTTCTGCCCTTTGTCTTCTTTTTATCCTCATCTCGCTTGCCTGCACCCTCAGCACTTTTCCAACGGAAATTCCAAAGGTCTCTGCCTGTATCATGGAAACAATAAATGTATTTAGGTCCTCTACCTTGGTCCGCCGGTTAAGATTACGGAATGCATCTTTCCTTGAAAAGCCCAGCTGTATTTCATGAAGCATCTTGTTTAGCTCCTCCCCAAGACTGCCCCTTATGTTCTTGGCAACCTTGGCCAGCGCATTATCAAAACCCATTCCGGCTTCCACACTTATGGTTAACAGGTCCAGCGCATTGGGGAGAGTCCTTCTAATCTCGCTTTGCCTTCCCGAAATCTTGCTGCTCATGTAAAGGTCAGGGAAGAAATAAGAGAGGGGTATAAGGGCCAATAATACTATCTTTGCTATTAAGTTTGTGGGGAAGAATATAAAGATTATGATGTCCAGGAAGAAAATTCCTACCGGGAAAAGCAGTTTTAGGGCAAGATACATGTCAACACTTACCCTCTCATAAACTCCTGCCAGTTCCAGTTTCCGCTTGGTATTCCCTATAATATTGGAAGGGCTCAGTCTTTTGGTTATCCCGGCAATTTTACCCGCCAGGGGTAAAATCATCCTCTCAAAAAATGAGGGGACCTTTTTTTCTTTTTTAGCATAAGGCATCTCATAATAAGAGAGCCTGTCTATTCTTTTTTTATCCTTTGCCTTTACTACCTTAGGCATGCCTGAAAACAATACTATTAAAAACACGCATAAAAATACCGAACCCAGCATAAGGTAAAAATATAAATTTTGCATCTATGTCGCCTCCTAATACTCAACTCGTACAATCTTTACAATCCAGATAATCCCTATAACCATCAGCATCGAAGATACTCCTATCATAATCAGGCCCATGGGATTGGTTATAAGCAGGCTTATATATTCCCTGTTGGTTATAGTAATAAATGCCCCTACCAATATGGGCAATGCAATCAAGATAATAGCTGAAAGCCTTCCTTCTGCAGTCAGAGCTTTTATCTGCCGCAGTACCGCATCCCTTTCCCTTATGGTTTTAGAAATAGTTTCCAGGACCTCAACCAGGTTTCCCCCAACTTCCCTCTGGATATTTACTGCCATAACCACCCACCGCAGGTGTTCGCTGTCTATCCTTTTTAGCAGGTTCCCTAATGCTTCCCTTTCTGGAAGCCCCATCCTCATCTCACTTAATACCCTTTTAAACTCATAAGACATGGGAGGCTCAGTTTCCTCTACTACCATGCTCAGAGACTGGTTAAAACTATAGCCTGCTTTAAGGGATCCGCTTATTAGCTGCAATGTATTGGGAAGCTGCTGGTTAAATTTTTGCAGCCTTTTTTCGGTCCTGTAATTTATAGCCAGGAAAGGCAGAAAGATAATAATGGCCACTATTAGCACTGCAAGCAGTATATTCCCTGTTAATATATAAATCCCAAAAGTAGAAATTATTACCACTATTACATGCATGGTTATAAATTCCGAAGCCCTGATGCTCATGCCTGCCCGCTCCAGCTTTAAATCAAAAAACTCTATAAATCCCCTCTTGGAGGCAAGCCTGGACACAAATCTTACCAGCCTTCCTGTAAACCCTTTCCGGCCTTCCTCTTCTGGAGTTTCATCTTCAGCCCTTTTGCCCTTTGACTTATAGCCATAAAACTCTGTCCTTTTCTCCACTAATTTGCTGGAGGGCAATACCAGGACCGCCAATATGTATAAAAATAAAGCTGCACCTATAAAAATAGCTGCATATATAATTAGCTTAACCCACCATATCTTAAACCACGACAGGAAAGGCGAAACCCTCTCTACAACAGCACCTGTAGGCGGAGGGGCATAAAAAGGGTTGGGGTATTCCGTGTGGCCAACCCCTGAAAGTTCTGATTCTTCCACCATTATTTCCACGCTGATGTTTTCAGTATTCGGCCAGAGGCTGGTATATGAAATCCGGTACTGGTTCCTTATTTTCCTGGAAATTTCCTTATACAGGCCTTCCAGTTCTGAAGAGCTTGCTGCTACCAGCATCTCCCCATTAGTGGCCTTGGAGATATTTTCCAGGTCAATGGGGTTAAAATCATAGGACTTAAGCACCACTGAATAAACTACCGCTCCAGATTCTTTAGCCTCCTCTATAGCGTCACCTGCACCCAGTTTGCTTACCGTATCGGTCCCGTCAGATAATACAATCAGATACCTGTATTTTAAATCTTCTCTTTTATTAAACTGGTTGGAAGCAATAATTATTCCATCAAAGAGCGAGGTTTCCCCCTCTGCCTCCATGGAAAGCAAATCCTGCCTCAGGATAAGCCTCCTGGAAGTAAAATCAGAATATACCTTTACCTCATCTGCAAAACCCACTATTGAAAATTCATCTATGGGCCGCATCTCATCCATAAATACAGACGCAGCCTCTTTTGCATCTTCAATGGGGTCATCTTTCATGCTTCCGCTGCTGTCCACCACCAGGACAACCCCTATCGGATCCTCTATCTGTGCCACCCTGGAAATGGATAAATCTTTTACTTCTTCACCGTTTTCTAAAACCTTGAAATTGCCCTCATCCAGGTCAAGGGCTCCCAGCCTTGATTCCTTGGGGAAACTTATAAAAAGGTTTATATCAGGAAAATCACCAGCATCTGTCTTCTGGACATTTACATCTTGCCCTTCCTGGGCAAAAAGCAAGCAGGGAGCAGCCAGAAGAGTTAGAATTATAGAAAGCAGTAAAAAATATTTAAATAATTTCATGGCTTGTTTAAATTTCTTTTTCAAATATTTCCGGATCCAGGTCTACGCCAACATCATGCAGCCTTTCCAAAAACTTGGGCCTGAGACCAGTAGACTTAATATAGCCTTTAAACCTTCTATCCGAATCCATGCCCATCGAAAAATCAAACTGGAATAAATCCTGCAAGGTAATGACATCGCCTTCCATGCCCTGGACTTCAGTAATTTTTACAAATTTCCTGGTCCCATCCTTTAGCCTGCTAAGGTGGACTATAAGGTTGATGGCTGATGCTACCTGCTCCCTTATTGCCCGTATTGGAAGGTCTACTCCTGCCATGAGCACCATGGTTTCAAGCCTTGATAGAACATCCCTGGTTGAGTTTGCGTGAACTGTGGATATGCTGCCGTCATGGCCTGTATTCATGGCTTGAAGCATGTCCAGGGCCTCTTCTCCCCTAACTTCTCCCACTATAATCCGGTCAGGCCTCATACGCAAAGCATTCCTTACTAAATCCCTGATGGTTACCTCTCCCTCTCCTTCAATATTGGGCGGCCTTGACTCCAGCCTTACCACATGCGGCTGGTGCAGCTGCAGCTCTGCAGCATCTTCTATGGTAATTATCCTTTCATCTTCTGGGATAAATGAAGAAAGCACATTAAGAGTTGTGGTTTTACCTGTACCCGTACCTCCAGATGAAAGGATATTTAGCCTCCCCCTTACACATGCTTCTAAGAAAGTAGCCACTTTCGCTGTACAGGTACCCATCTCCACCAGGTTTTCCATAGTGAAGGGATCAGCTGAAAACTTCCTTATAGTCATGAAAGGCCCGTTTAAAGCAAGGGGATGTATTATCACATTAACCCTTGAGCCATCCGGCAATCTTGCATCCACATAGGGTGATGATTCATCAACCCTCCTGCCTATCTTGGATACAATTTTATCTATTATCCTTAACAGGTGCGTACTATCCAGAAAAGCTTTGGTTGTCCTGTAAATTTTTCCGTATTTCTCAATATATATCTTATCCGGCCCGTTTACCATTATCTCTGTAATTTCCTTATCCCTCAGAAGTTCTTCTACCGGCCCATAGCCAATTACATCATCTATAAGGTCAGCGATAACTTTCTTTCTTTCATCAGTGGTCAGGGGAGTGGAATTTTCATTTAAAAAGCTCTGTGCTTCCCTCCTGACTTTTACCCGCAGTTCAGTATCATTTATGTTCTTTTTAAATATCTGATCAGAGAGCTTTTCAATCAGCCTAAAATGGATATCCTTTTTTACTCCATCAATAAGCTTGCTTCTGACTGAAGCATGCTCTTCTTTTTTAACCTCCAGATCATTTTCAAAACTCTGTATTCTTTTAATTCTTTCTTGGAGACTCATAGTTTATCACCTTTTCTTAAGAAAATAATTTTTTCCTTTGCTCTTCCTTTACGGTCAGCAAAACCTTGGCCAGCCTGTTTATGCTTTTGCTAATTGCTGACCTGGGCGCATCAATTACTACCGGTATGCCCTTATTTACAGTCACTGGCACTATCCTGTTGCTAGGGATAGCCACATCTATTTTCCGGTCTATTGTTTTTTCTATCTCATCCAGGGCAATACCTACCTTGCTTCCAGCCCGGTTAAGCACTAAAAATATCTTTTCCCTGGGAAATTGTAGCTGGTTTAATACCTGCAGGGAAATTTTCAAATTCTTTATGCTTGCCACATCCATGCTGGCAACCAGGCACAGATAATCAATTTCATCAATAACTGACAATATGGTATCTGAAAATATAGACGGGGTGTCTATAACCAAAAAATCTGATACTTCGGTAAGCATTTTTAAAATTTTTACAGTATCGCTACTGCTAATTGATTCATCCTGGGATGGATCAATTGGTGCCGGAAGAACTTTAACCCCGGACTCATGGGGAGTTAAAAAACTTTTAAGCATATCGGCATCTAGGTGGTCTATTACTGAAACAACATCATAGACTGTATGCCTGGGGTAGAGGTTTAACAGTAAAGCTATATCACCAAACTGGTAACTAATGTCAAAAAGGGCTACATCCTTCTTGCTTTGGTTATGCAATGCTATGGCCAGGTTGGTGGCTATAAAAGATTTGCCTGAACCGCCTTTGTTGCTATACACCATTATTTTCTTAGGGCCATTTTTGTTATAATCTTTTTTTTCTTCCTGGTCGGCCTTAGAAACAAATGCATCAGCAAACAGGTTTTCTGCCCTTTTTATAGATTCTTTTATCTCGTCATAGGTAAAAGGAAATTCCAATACATCATGTATGTTTAACTTTATAGCCTTTTTTAGAAGTTCTGCTGATACCTCCTGGGCTAAAAGCATTACTTTTACCACCCGGAGATCCGAGCTATAAATTTTTAATATTTCTTCTATGTCTTCAAGCCTGTAATTAGGCCCCACAAATACGAGCATGGGAGAGCTTTCCTGGAGCAGTATTTCCAGATCATTTATGCTTCTACTTTTCTGGATAATATCCAAATCTGAAATGTTACCTAAAAGGCTTCCAATCCTTTTTATGCTTTGTTCTTCCTTGTCTATTATTGCTACTGGTATCTTTTTCATTACTTTTCCCACCATTAATCTAGAATATTTTTAAATGTGCTTCCAGGAGTCTCTTCTTCTTCTATCCCGTCTACCGGCAGCAGTGCCAGCCATACCAATCCCATCTGTTCGGTAAACACCATTTTTTCTGAATCTTCAGGAGTAAGAGCCACGGTTACCGTACGTATCTCTTCTGAACTTTCTTCGGCTGTAGTGCTTTCAAGAATCGTCCCCTCTTCTTCTACCGTTTGTTTGTAAACTGTTCTCTTTCCGATATATAAGACCTCAACATTCCAAAGCAGAGTTTTAGTAATTGCCTCAGTTATTCCTTTTTCTGCTTCAAACTCTTCCAGTATTTCTTCAGATATTTCTTCCTCTCCGAAATACTCATCCAGCACATCTTCTATTTCTTCTTCCTCTGTTGGCTGGAAAGTAGCAATAACGTTTACATAGTCTCCTGTATTTATAAGGTTAGAAACCCCTATTACTTCATCCACCGGTATGGAAACAGCCACCATACCTTCTGGTACCATGAAAGCCATTCCAATATCTTCAGGTTTAATGAAATTGGTGGTAGTAATTTGCTCTCCTTCATTTATGGGGGCTGCAACCACATATCCTTGGTATTTATCTAAAGAAGTTAGCACGCCGTTAGCCAAATACTTCCTTGGTATTGCTTCTTTTTTTACACTCTCAGTGGCTAGCATGGTTTCCACAGTGGTATCCTTGGGAATATTTTCAGCTGCCACAAGGACCTCTACTTTTTCAACCTCTTCTTCTACTGTGCTCCTGATGCTATTTATGTATCC
>JBNJCV010000083.1:0-7016 GCA_051744245.1 Actinomycetota bacterium
GTCTTTTCCAGCCAATACATAAACTCAACCATCTCAAAGGGATGCACAGAGCCCACCATCATGTCATCATCCCAAACCTTGTAATTATCATTAACATGCACGTAAAAAAGCTTATCTCCTGCCAGCTTGCAAATGGCTGCCGATTCAGAGATATTCTCTCCAGCAGTATAGCCGTGACCAGTATCAATAAGTATTCCTACATTATCCTTTCCAACCTTTTCTGCTACAAATAGCATCTTTGCGGCAGATGCAGTAAATATATGGGTTCTTGGCTCCCTAGGCTTGTACTCCAATGCTATCTTTATACCCTTTTTTTCTGCATAATCTGCAGCTTCAGCTACCGTATCTATTATCTGCTGCCACCCCCAAATATAATCTGTCTGGAAGGGATAATCATAACCGTCCTGGCCAAACCATAAGTCCACCATACCGCAGTCCAGGGCTTCAGCTAAGTCTATTGATTCCATTACTTTTTTGTATCCCAGTTCCCTTGATTCCTTTATGGGAGAAGCAACCGATCCTCTGCCAAATTCAGGCAGGGAGTTAACATCTGCCGTAACAATGAATGTTTTCAGCCCGTATTCCTTAAGTATTCTTCCTACTTCTTCTACATTATCCTTTGATACATCCCAATCACCATAAAGGTCTACCCCTTTTATGTCTTTATTCCTAGACATAAGCTTTATCTTGTCTTCAAAGCTAGAGGGCTTTTTATAGCCCTGAGAGAGAAATCTGTCAGGGCATTGGCTCCATAGTGCTATAGTTGTACCAAATTCGATGTCATTTTTAATGTTCATAAAATCACCTAGTTTTCTATCATAAATTTATAAATTGCAGTATTGTTGGTCAGCAAAGCCTCCCCGGGCACTGGACCCGCTGTAACCTCAAGTTCACATTTTCTCCCTGGATAAGCAGGGAACCCGCTTATGGTTACCGCTTTCTGTTCGGACGGATTTATAGAAGAAATAGTATAGCTTTTTTCTTCTACCGGATTATCCTGGGAACGGTAAGCCATTACTACCTTAACATCATTTTCAACAATATTTCCCTGGTTTTCCACTAGAACAGTTACACTGACTTCAGACCCTTTAGCCAGTATTAAATAGTCATCATTTTCATTAATAATTTTAGGGTCAAATTCAATGCTTTGGGCAATAACAGCAACCCCTCTCCTCTCCTGGAGATTGGTAACCTTTTTAATTTCTGATATAAATTCTGCCACATTCTGGGTATCAGTAAGGTTTTTGTCCTTTAATATTTTAGAGTCTATAATGGTGAGATTGCTGATGCCAATCTCTTCCCCTGATTCTTTAAGCTCCTGCTGAAAATATTTATAAATTTCATCACTCATGTACATGTGCAGGAAAGAATTTGTTATTTGTGAACTCGAAATATCCAGGTCTATGTCCTGGAGTGCATTAAATAATGCAGGCTTAAAATTTTCATATGCATTGCTCCTGATATCCAGGGCTAATTCAAGATAGCCATGGGCTACTTCAAAATTTTCCGGGGGGTTTAGTTCCTTACCATTTTCTAAAATAACCTTGCTTTCTTCTATTATGCCCAAAAGAGTTTCATCAAGCTCTTCCCTGGAGATATCTTTAATTTTTTCGAGGGTTATAAAAAAGTTAAATGAAATCTTATTTGATTGCTGGATTAGCACCGAAACAGAATTAACATAATCTGCTATGCCCAATTTTTCTTCTTCGGACAAATCCTTCCTCCCAGTTTCACAACTCCAGAGCCCGGTAAGCCAACTTACAATAACAACAGCAATAATTATCATTATAATTAATGTAATTATTGATTCTTTTCTACCCTTTCTCTCCAATAAGTATCCTTTCTAAGATGAAGAAGAATTGTTAAAAATCAAAACCATTATACATTTGAAAAAATTAAAATTCAAACCATGTAATTACCCTAAAAATTGGGTATAATGTTTAGCTTAAACTTAAGGATAAAGGAAAATGAAAAAAAGGCAAGAAATACCAAAAAATATAAATGGCAGATTAAAGATAAAAATTACTAGCTGTACCTTATAGGACATTACTTAGAATAATTTAGAAATACTGTGTTCAAGCAAACGATGTTTACAGAATTTAGGAAAAACTGCATTAAATGGCGGAAGATAGGCTGCCGCTTACTGCTGACAAACTGCCGGAAATATATTACCAATTGAAAAAAAATTATGGCAATATAACAGTGGATAAAAAAAATAGAAATGGAATGGACTAAAATTTTCCATTTTTACAGCACCTTTTATGCTCACAAATATGCCACCGGGTTTTCTGCCTACCAAGCATTAGCCACCAAAATATTTAAATAAGATCACTATGTAAACAGGTACCTAAAATTTCTTTGCATCAGAAGTTCCGGGCATCCCCTAAAATTACTCAATCAGGCGGGAATAGGTATAGAGTCTTGCAAACTATAAGGAGTGCGTTCCCTTACTTTTTCAGGCTGGTGACTAAATTTAAAAATTTGATATAATTAAGTTGTGATTAAAATGATAAAGAAATCAGAAAAACAATGGAAAAAAACATTAAATAAACAGCAGTTTCACGTACTTAGGGAAAAAGGAACCGAAGAGCCTTTTTCCAACCAGTATTACGATCATAAGGATAAAGGCACCTACTGCTGCGCTGGATGCAATAAGCCTCTGTTCAGTTCAGAGCATAAATATGATTCCGGAACAGGATGGCCCAGCTTTTACAAGCCAGTTAAAAAGGAAAATATAACTGAGAAAGAGGACAGGAGCCAGGGCATGGTCAGGACAGAAGTTGCTTGCTCTAATTGCGGAGGCCACCTGGGCCATGTTTTCAATGATGGTCCCCCGCCCACTGGGCTAAGGTATTGCATCAATTCAGCTGCCCTAAATTTCAAGAAAAAAACTTAGAACTTATCCTTTATTACTTGCTTTATTGCTTCCAGGAAATCTTCAGGCTTGATGCCTGGAGACCTTATTTCATTGTCTTTGTAGCACTGCCTTATTATTTCTAATATACTGCTGCTGTCCAGTTCTACCCCCTCCAGCTTTTCTTCTATTAAAGGTAGGGCATTAGAAGGCATCAGGGTAAAATCCCCGGATATATTTACATCCTCTAAACGGTTATTCCTTACAGCAGTAGTTATCCTTACAAGGCCACCCTCACATTTGTAATTTCCTTCATATAAGTTGAGGTCAGCTGTAATTTTTACCTTCTGCTCTAAAGATTTGCCCCTCTTATGCAGCCAATCCTTTGATGAGAGCCTCTCCCTTATTATCCCCAATTGTTCTTTCTCCGCCTGGTTTAATTCTTCTTTCATATTTAACGGCCTTCCCAAAAAGCTAGATACCTCTCCCAGGAATGCTTCTGTTATTTTATCCTTTGAAAAAGCAGCCAGCCCCTTTTCAGTGCATTCTCTTTTTATAGTGGTTACATATTCCTTTATATTTTTATAGACCTTATCCCTGAATTTCTCAGAGGGCACTTTTAGAACTCTTGCCATTAATTCATGATTAAAATCAAACATAAAGCTTCCCACTATTACCATGGAATTCCCTATTTCTGCCGCACCCGTTCCCCCGATTTTTCTTCCGTCAATATGTAGGTCATTTATTGGCCGGTAATAAACATCCAAGCCCAGTTTTTTGTATGCTTTTATAGGAGGAGTTAGAAATAACTGGTATAACTTTTTTATGTCCCTGGTCAGGTTTCTTTTATTGAATATAAAGTGGAAAAAAAGCTGGCCGCTATCAAGGAGCACCGCACCCCCGCCAACTTCCCTTCTGACTATAGGAATATTATTTTCTCTACAGTAGCCAACATCTACCTCTTTTGCTAGTTCCTGGAAAAGGCCAATGCTTACATAGGTCTGAGCCGGACTCATAATAGTTATGGTGTCTTGGCTGCCCTCCCCAAAAGCATGAGCTACCGAATGATAGATTGCCTGTGAATCCAGGTACGGGACATCACCAAAATTTATTATCCTTATTTGTGTAGGCATTTTGCGCTACTTCCCTTGGTATTCATTTAACATTTGTTCTGTATTATCTAATAGCTGTTCACCCTGTAAGGCTTGCTTGTATGCCTGCTCTAAATATTCAATCTTTTGGTTGATATTAAGAATACTTGTTTCCTGGTATTTATCCAGATTGTCGGTTGAATTTAAAAACATCTGCATGGATTCCCTAAAAGAGCTGTGTATGTTTTGCGCATCTGGGGGTGGATCGGTTTTTAGGAATTTCTCATTTACATTTTCAATTGACTCTATATATTCATTTATATAGGCATTAATTTCATTTATACCTATTTCTTCATTTTCAAATCTTCCAATTGCCTCTTCAGCTTTTTCTAAGGCTTCCCTTAACTGCCTGATGAGCTCTCCCATATACTCTGCATATTCCCTATCCCCTTCTAATGCTTCTGATAGCTTTTCAGCATCTCCTGTTTCTGGCGCCTTTTCCTGGACTTCTTTTACATCTTTTCCTAATAAAAAACAGGCAGAAGTAAAAAATATTAATGCCGCCATCAGTATGGGGATAGAAAAATAAAGGCTTCTGGATCTCATTTTTCCTTTCTTTTTAAAAAGAAAATAATATTTTTTTAGATTTTTTTAAAAATTTTCTTTATAATTTTACACAAAAACCAAAGGATGTAAATGGATCGGTATAAAAGATTAACCCAGATTGAAGACTATCAGGAGTTCGTAGGAAGAGAAACAATAGAAAGAATTAGAAAAAAAGCAAAACCGCTGCAGGGCAAAATGGTAGCCCATATAAACTCTACTTTTTATGGCGGGGGGGTAGCAGAAATGCTTTCTCCACTTACCCTGCTTATGAACAGCGTCGGACTGAAGGCAGAATGGAAAGTTATTCAAGGCTCTCCCGACTTTTTTAGTATTACTAAAAAAATGCATAATGCTCTCCAGGGAGCAGATATTAACCTGACCACTATAAAAAAAGACACTTATGAGAATGTATTGTTCGAAAATGCAGTAAGAAACAGGATGGACCATGACTATGTAATAGTCCATGACCCACAGCCATTAGGTATTATAAATTTCTATGAAAAAAGGCAGCCCTGGATATGGAGATGCCATATAGATTTATCCCGCCCTAACCAGAAATTGTTCAGTTACTTAAGGCCTTATATACAGCAATATGATGCAGTAATTTTAACCCTTAAAGAATATAAGCAGGAGCTGACCCCTCCGCAGGTTTTTTTCATGCCGGCAATAAATCCTTTTTGTGTTAAAAACAAAAAACTTACTGAACAGGAAATGCAAGGCAGGTTTGACCATCATGGCATTCCCACAGACAAGCCCCTGGTTGTACAGGTATCCAGGTTTGACAAGTGGAAAGATCCGGTAGGGGTAATAGAAGCTTTCAAAATTGCCAGAAAAGAAGTTGATGCCCATTTAGTACTTTTAGGAAACATTGCCACTGATGATCCAGAAGGCGAAGAAATATATAAAAATTTACTGGATTTGCAGGATGAAACCATAACCATACTCAGCCACCAGGATTCCGCACTGGTAAATGCCCTGCAGAGCAAAGCTGGAGTAGTGCTACAAAAATCCCTTAGAGAAGGCTTTGGCCTTACTGTAACCGAAGCCATGTGGAAAGAAGCTGCGGTAATTGGTGGAAGGGTAGGAGGAATAGTACACCAGATAGAGGATGGGGTTAACGGATTTTTAGTTTCATCGGTAGAAGAAGCGGCTAAAAGGATAGTACAACTTTTAAAAGACAAGAAACTCCGCAAAAAAATGGGCAAACAAGCAAGAAAAACAGTAAAAGAAAAATTTCTTCTTATAAGGTATCTAGAGCAATACCTGGACTTATTTAACTCCTTTGAAACCAGCTACAACTTAAACCTGGCAAAATATAAGGAAAGCAGCGTATCTAATTATTAGTCAGGCTCTATATTCTGGCCAAAATCTTCCATTGCATTAACTACTTTCTCGGGTATTATATTATTTTCCTTTAGTGTCTCTAATATCCTGTTAATTCCTATTTTCCTGATTATGTAACCAACTGCTGCCCCTATTACAGCACCACCCACAATAAAACCTATGTCTTTCTTTTCAACCATTTATATCAACCTCCATGATCATTTTTTTTCTGAAGTCTTCTTTATACCGCTAAATACTCCAGCAGTTGTGCTTATGATTTTAATTATCGGACTGGTAACTATTATCCTTATAAGCCTTACCACTTTTTCTAATTGTTCCACTATGGAACCAGCGCTTTTAGTAATATCATTTATGGAACTAACTTCAGAATTCATATTTGAAACAATTGAATTTAAATCATCAACCATAGGGTCTATCTTGCTGCTAATGTTGCCTACAATATTGTTTGCCTTTGACAATAACCTTACCAAAGGAATTGCAACTATTATTGCCACTATAGCAAAAGCAGACATCAATATTATTGCAACCAAACCTACAATTTCTAAAGAAGTCATTTTTACCCCTTTAATATTTTCTTTGCTTTTAGTTTAATTAATTTTTTATTATTCTACAAATATAATTTATTTACCGCCCTTAACATTTGTGAACCGCAGGAAAATAAAAAGAAACAGCAATATAATCAATCCAAGAATAACCGATATAATAATCACAAAAATTAAATTCCTGTTTCCAATTAAGGCAAATATCAAAGACCCCACAAGAAAAAGAAAAACAATGGAAAAACAGCCAATACCTGATTTTGTGATATACTTTTTCTTCCTTTTATCCATGGTTAATCTTCGCATATCTGACTAAAATTACTATACCATAATTAGTTAAAAAATATATTGCTTTTTTTACATATTAAAAATATTATCCTGTAATTTATTATCTTCAAGGTTGGAGGAAGGGGAAAATGGCTACAAAAAAAGGCAAAGGGGGAAAGAAAGATAAGTAATTATCAAAAGTCCTATACTAACAGGACTTTTTTATTTGGTGGGCGAAGGGGGATTTGAACCCCCAAGCTCTTTCGAGCACTAGACCCTGAACCTAGCGCGTCTGCCAATTCCGCCATTCGCCCA
>JBNJCV010000084.1:0-6461 GCA_051744245.1 Actinomycetota bacterium
CAGCATCATTCCAGGAACCCCTTTTGTTTAACAATACGGTTTGGGGCAACCTTGTGATGGGGCTGAAATTTAGAAAAATTGAATTCAGCCAGGTCAAGGATAAGTTCTACTATTATGTTGAAGGGCTGGGCCTGCAAAAACTTTTAAAAAGGGATGCAAGGAACCTGTCATCAGGGGAAGAACAAAGGGTATCCCTGGCAAGAGCATTGATTCTGGACCCCCAATTACTGCTTCTGGATGAACCCCTGGCTAATATTGACCAGGTTTCAAAAGAAGATTTAAGGAGTGACCTGCTTGGTTTACTTAAGGAGTTTGGCAAATCCATAATCTATGTTACCCATGACCGGAATGGAGCCATGGTCCTGGCTGATTACATCGCGGTAATAAACAAAGGCAGAATTGAACAGTTTGGGCAAAGGGATGAAATTTTCCAGAAGCCGGTAAATGAATTGTGGCAAAATTTGTGGGGGTGGAAACATTGGTGGAGGGGGAAATAGCCGAAAACAGGGAAAATGTATGCAGGATTAGGGTAAATGGCAGTTCCAATATTTTTGCGGCGGGCAATAAGAAAGAGGGCTCAAGGGTCATGGTTGCAATCAGGCCCGAAGATGTGATTATTTACACAGACGGTTTGAAAACCAAAAGTTCAGCCCTTAATTTACTTAAAGGCAATGTATATGAGATAAAGGATTTTGGCATCTTCCAGAAAGTCCTGGTTGATTGTGGTTTTAACCTGGTCTGCTTTGTTACCAAAAGTTCAATAAACAGGCTTAATTTAAAAAAGGGAGCCCCGGTCTTTTGTGGCATAAAGGCAAGCTCGATACATTTATTTGATAAATAATATGATAACTGACGGATATAAAAGAAAAATAAATTACCTGCGCTTATTGGTTACTGACCGGTGCAACCTAAGATGCATTTATTGCCTGCCTGAAAATGGCATCAAGCTGGTGGGAAAAGAGGAGCTGCTTACCTATGAGGAAATAATCAGGGCGGTTAAGATTTTTGCCCAACTTGGAATTGAAAAAATAAGGGTTACCGGGGGTGAACCCTTATTAAGGCAAGGGGTTACCCGGCTCATAGAGGGAGTGGGAAAGGTGGATGGAGTAAAAGAGGTTTTTCTCACCACCAATGGAACATTGCTATCAGATTATTTGCCTGAAGAAAGCCAAAATTAAGGGAATAAATATCAGCATTGACAGCCTGGACAGGGGGAAATACATAAGAATTACCCGGGGCGGCAACCTGGATACAGTACTGGAAGGGCTAAACCAGGCTATCGGCCTTGGCTTCAAGGTAAAGATAAATGTGGTGCTAAACCATTTCCTGGATGCCGGCAGCATTGAAGAGTTTGTCAGGCTTAGCAAGCAGTACCCGGTAAGGGTAAGATTTATAGAAGAGATGCCCCTGGGCAGCTTACCCCCTCCTGGATGCAGCAAGGCGGGAACCCAGGATAAGGGTATTGCCACGGTTTTCAGAATTTTAAAAAGACATGGAAAATATTATAAAGAGGAAAATATAGAGGGAAATGGCCCCGCCATATATTATACAGACAAGCAAACCAGGAGCAGTATTGGCTTTATAATAAACCACAGCCATTTCTGCCAGGGCTGCAACCGCATTAGGCTAACTTCGGTGGCAAAGCTTTCCTTGTGCCTGTATTCGGGAGGGGGCCTGGATATTAAGGAAATGCTACGGGATGGCTTAAGTAATGAAGAAATCGGAAGGAATATATCTGATTTTGTAAAGAATAAGCCTAAAAACAGAAAACAAAGTTCAACAAACAAAGTTTTTATGAACCAGATTGGGGGATAACATGGAAAAAGATTTTACCCACTTGGACAAAAGTGGCAACGTGAAAATGGTAAATGTGGGCCAAAAGCCTGATACCTTAAGGACTGCTAAAGCAAGTGGTTCGATCAGATAAACCGGGGATATAATAAGTAAAATTAAGGGAGGCAATATAAAGAAGGGCAATGTCCTGGCAGCATCAAGAATAGCGGGCATAATGGCTGCTAAAAAGACATGGGAAATTATACCATTATGCCACCAGATAAAGCTTGCTGGAATAGATATTGAATTCAGGATAAATAAGGATAAAAACAATATAGAAGTAATATCTACTGTAGAGGGTTTTGATAAAACCGGAGTAGAAATGGAAGCCTTGGCCGCTGTTAGCGTGGCCCTTTTAAATATTTATGATATGTGCAAGGCTTTATCAAGAAATCTGGAAATTAGCCAAATCAGGCTGCTGGAAAACACGGGAGGCACCCATGCCCGGTAAAATAATATCCATAAATATTAGTGGCAGTAAGGGCGCAAAAAAGAAGCCGGTAGCTGAAGCTGAAATAGATAGCCTGGGCTTAAAAGGAGACGCCCATGGAGGAAACTGGCATAGGCAGATTAGCCTGCTGCCGTTTGAAGCAATTGGTGAAATTATAAGGGCAGAGGGCCAGAAAAAGACCCCCGGCAATCCTGTCCAAGGGAATAAGCGGAATTTGCGGCCAGACACTGATTATCAATTTGCCGGGAAGCATTAAAGGCGTAAAAGATGGCCTGGGGGCTATCTACAGGCCGCTTCCCCATGGAATAGAGATTCTTTCGGGTAAAAACATTGAATGTGGCGGTTAATGCCTTATACGGTTAAAGTGTAGGTAGCCGCCATAGACTCTGGTACAGCAATTCCTGCCTATATTGCCAGCCCAATGGTTTCCGGTACTGTAATTATTTTAGCCCGGTGTTGGTTTTTAAATCCAAAACGGTGACTTTTATTTATATAATGGCTTAAAGCCAGGTATTAAATTTTAAAATATCCAAATAAATCAAGGCAAACAATTTATTTTAAACTTTATCTAATGTAGAATATAAAAAATTGATACAAAAATTCAGGTTATGCGCAAAATAAATATTGCCTTCATTACAGACAGGATGATAAAAGGCCACGGGGTTGACCTGGTGGTAGACATGCTGGCAGACGGGCTGGCAAAGAAAGGCTACCACACCGAGGTTTTCTGCAATTACCATGACGAGACCTTTACCAGCCGGAGGTCTTATGATATAACTACCCTCCCTTATGTGAGACCGGTTAGAAACCCCATAATTTATGAAAGGTGGATAAGAAAGCTGGTGCCCTTCTTTAACAAGAGGGACATTGACCTGTTTGTAATCCAGTCTTTCCCTTTTTACAGCCTGATACCAAAACTGGACAAGCCTGTCCTGATAGTAGACCACGGAATAATATCAACCGAAGGCATGCCTTTTAAAAGAAAATTATTTTACAAGTACCAGCAAACAAGCCAGAACCTTTCTTATTTCAAAAACGCAGAAAGGATTATAACGGTATCCAAATTCCTGCTTAGTTGCCTTCCAGACAACCTGAAGAAAAATGCAACCTATATCTATAATGGCTGCAACCACTACAGGCTGGATGAGATTCCCGGGATAGAGAGGGTGGAGCAGTTCAGGCAGGATATCGGGCTGGAGCCAGAGGATATCCTGCTTTTATTTGTGGGCAGGCTCAATATTACCAACCAGCCCTATAAAAGCGTTGATGAACTCGTACACATACATACCCATATTAGCGGTACGTACAACCATGTAAAAACCCTGGCTGTAGGATACGGAACCCAGAATGATGAGGCTTTGCTAAGAAACCAGGGGCTTTTAGTTATAAGGAATGCCCCGGCTGCCTTGATGCCGTTGATTTATAAGGCAAGCAATGCTTATATCACCTGCTCTAAATGGGAAGGCTTTGACCTGCCCATTGCTGAAGCCCAAAGCTTTAAAGTTCCCACGATAAGCTACAATATTGGAGCCCATCCCGAAGTGGCCGAAAATGGAAAGACTGGCTTTATTGTAGAAAACCAGGCTGAATTTATAGGCAACCTTATAACCCTTATAGAAGACGGAGAAAAAAGGGAGCAGATGGGCCAGAATGCTTACCAGTATTCCAAAAATTTCCACTGGGAAAAAACTGTGGATGAATATGATAAGGAAATAAAGAAGCTGCTTAACCTAAAAAGGGAAGATATTGTCCCCAGGGATTTTGAACAGGAGAAAAAGCCTCCCGAAAACCCCAGGGTAACCGTGCTGATTGTAAATTATAATTCAAGTTATGAATGCCTAAAGGAATGCCTTGAATCTATTAAAATCCAGACCTACCAGAATATAGAAATCTTAATTTTTGACAATAATAGCAAAAACGATGTGCTTTCCAGCATAAGGAGGGAATTCAGCGGCCTCAAGGTCATTAAGTCCACCGAAAACCTGGGACTGGGAAGAGCAATCAATAAAGCTTTAGATCATGTGGACAGCGAGTACGTGCTAATTTCAAACTTTGATGTTGTCTACAACAAGAGGGCGGTAGCTGAATTTGTAGAGACCATGAAAAATCTTGACAGCGAATATATTGGGCTGGCCCCTAAAATAAAGTTTTATTACATGAAGGATTTCATTGAAAGTGTTGGCACTTACCTGGACAAGTCCTACTATATCGGCTACCAGGGAATTGGCCAGCTTGACCTGGACCAGTATAACCTGGAAGAAAATATTTTTGGCCTCTCCTTTACTTCAGCCTTTCTTAAGAGAAAAGCTTTTTCTGAAGAAGTGGTGGGAAAAGTTGACCCTACCTTTTTCCTGTTTTATGAAGATATTGATTTTTGCTACAGGGCTAACCTGTATGGATTTAAATTCAGGTCCTGTCCCACCGCAATATGCTACCACCGTTATGCCTACAGCTTCAGGAGTGCTGAAACAGGGTTTCAGGACAGGTATTATTATGAAAAGCTTAACCTCCTAAAAACCTTGTACAAGAATGCCGAAAAGCACAATTTAGACCGGGTTAAAAATATTGAAGCAAGCATACAGAAACAGAATTTAAGGGATAAGAACTTAAGGCCTATTGCAAAAAAAATACTTAAAGATTTTAGAAGAAGCAGGAAATATTTAAAGAAACACAGGATAAACATCCAGATGGCCAGGAAAACCTTTGATGAAGAAATACTGAAATACTGCTGGGGAGAGCTTAACTTTTTTGATTTTGTGGAGAATGTTCCCACTTACTCTTTAACTAACCTTTCCAAGACTTACCAAAGGCTATATGCAATTATAGGGCACAGGAAGTATGAAGAATATATTCTTTACCTGGAGAATCTGGAAAAAACCAAATTCAGGATAGAAATTGACAAGGTAAGAAGCATGCTCCACTCCAAGCTTGAATATGAGCGGCAGTCTGTCCACAATTTCATTGACAGATTGGGAAGCTAAAATGCAAATAGGGATAGACATTTCCACCCTTGTAAACCACGGCCAGGACATAGGGGCCGGCAGGTATATTTATAATCTGGTAGAGAACCTGTTAGAAATTGATAATGTTAACTCTTACCTGCTTACCGGAAGGTATCTAAATAATGATTATCTGGGTATAGCAAGAGAACTTACAGCAGGATACCCTGATTCAAAAGTAAGGCTCAAACTGTATCCTGTCACCCAAAAGAAATTAAAATACTGGAATCTCTTCAGGTTCCCGCCTTATGAATTTTTGGGAACCAGGACAGAAGTAATGCATTTTCCTGATTTTTTGGTTTCCCCCACCTTAAACCGGAATATCGTGCTTACCATAAACGACCTGGCCTTTGTAAGGTTTCCTGAGTTTAATTTTGGCTGGTTTATAAAAAAATACACCAAAGAAGTAAAGAAAAATGCCAGAAGGGCCAGGAAGATAATTGCTATATCAGAGAGCACCAAAAAAGATATAGTAAATTTTTTTTCCGTCAATCCAGCCAAAATTGAGGTAATCTATCCAGCTGCCGGGAAAATATTCAGGAAACTAAAAAAAGAAGATATAGATAAAAGCATCCCGGACAAGTACAATACCGGCAAAAAATACATCCTTTCTGTGGGCACCATTGAACCCAGGAAAAACTATGTTGCCTTAATTGAGGCCTATAATGCCCTGCGGGAAGAATACGACACTGATATAAGGCTGGTTATAGTGGGAAGGACAGGCTGGAAAAGCGAAGCCACCTACCAGAAAAGAGATGATAGCCCCTACAGGGAAGATATACTTTTTCTAGGCAGGGTAGAAGACAGGGACCTGGTCCGGCTATACAACCAGGCTGAATTGTTTGTCTACCCTTCTGTATTCGAAGGGTTTGGACTTCCTCCCTTAGAGGCAATGAGCTGCGGGCTTCCGGTTATAGTATCCAATGCATCTTCACTGCCTGAAGTGGTAGGCGGTGCAGGTATCCTGGTTCCCCCCAAAAATACAGGCAGGCTGGCCTCGGCCATCAGGGATGTATTAGAGGATAACAGCCTAAAAGAGAAGCTATCATCTAAGTCCATAAAACAGGCCTCTAGGTTTAGCTGGGAGGAAAATGCCAGAAAAACCCTTAAGGTTTACAGGCAAGCCCTGGGGCATTAAGTTTAGATTTTAGGCACCAATAAGGGAAGGATGGATATAA
>JBNJCV010000085.1:0-6253 GCA_051744245.1 Actinomycetota bacterium
CTAGCTTGGGAAAAAGATAAAAAGCTTTCTCAGACAATCCTATCCCCCCTTCATAAGAATCATATATAAATACAGCTGCCTTTCTATTAAAAGGATGTGATGAATAAGATACTCCCCCAATATCCCACCGGTCACACATTACTATTAAGGGCATCATGGCAATCATTGCGTGCTCTATACCATGTATACCACCTTCAAAATCCAGGTTTCTGTCCAAGACTTTGGCCTTTATTGGTTCCGGTATAGTAAACCATAATCCCACTGTATTAAATTCTAATGGGGGCAGGTCCAGTTTTTCAGAGGCCAGGACCTTGTCATATTTCTTTATTTTGTAGGCAAAAAAATTCTCTTCTACCTTCAGGCTACCATAATTTAATTCCCATCCCTTTATGTTTTTAGTTCTTTCTTTTTCCAACACTTTTACTTCCACTGTTTTTAAAGCATCAGTATAGTAGTCCACATTTTTTTTCTCCAAATGTATTAAAAGGTTAACCAGGTCCATATCCTTAACCACATATTTTTCTCCCCTATGCAACAAAACAGCACCCTTATGTGCTTCCCTGTATGCCTGAACTTTGCTCATGGTTTCTAAAACTCTGCCATTTTCAAGTATTTTAAAAGTTTCTCCCGCTATATTTTCTAAATTTACTATTTGGCTGGGCTTTTTTGCACCAAAATAAATCCAGCCATTACCAGTTTTTTTCATTAAATTATTGCCAGCAAAATCATTAATATAATCCTCTATTTTCTTCCCAAAAAATTTACTATCCCTGCCAGCATCTACAGGCAGTTCAGAAGAAGCGCACATTAGATGCCCTGCAATAATATAGGGGTTAGACAAGTCTATTACCGCATTTTCACTAGGAGTTGCAAATATATAGTTTGAATGCTTCATCAGGTATTGATCCAGAGCATTTTGGAAACCAACGAAAACAACCAAAGAATCATTGGTTCCCCTCCCCGCTCTTCCCGCTTGCTGCCATGTAGAAATTAAAGTGCCGGGATAACCAGAAATAAGGACTACATCCAGCTCACCAATATCTATTCCCAGCTCTAAGGCATTAGTTGAGACTAGCCCTGAAATTTTACCGGATTTTAAGCCGCTTTCTATTTCCCTTCTCTCTTCCGGCAAATAGCCGGCTCTGTAGCATGTAACCTTTCCAGCTAATTTGCCAAGTTCCTCTTTTGCCCAGTTAACTGTAAGCTCTGCCAATTTTCTGGATATGGTAAAACACAAAACCTGCAAACCCTTCTTAACCATAATGGTAAACAAATCCCTGGTTTCCTGGTGGGTAGAGTAGTATCCAACCCCATCAAAATAAGGGTTATAAAGGATAAAATACTTTCTTCCTCCTGGAGAGCAATCCTTTTTTATAATATCAAAATCTTTGCCTACTAATTTTTTGCCAAACTCAGCAGGATTTGCCAGAGTAGCCGTAGAAAGTACATACTGGGGATTTGCATTATAGGAATCAAGTATTCTCTCCATTCTCCTGAAAAGCATGGCAATATTGGAGCCGAATACTCCTCTGTAATGGTGGGCTTCGTCTATTACTATAAACTTTAAATTGCCAAAAAAGTTATTCCACTTGTAATGCCAAGACAGAATATGGTGTATTTCATAAGGATTACTTATTATAATTCTTGAATTATTTCTTATCCTTGGCCTCCTGGAGCTAGGAGTGTCTCCATCATAAATATCAGCATTAACTTTGATTTTAGTTATATTTTCAACTTCCCTTATTTTCTTAAGTTGATCATTAGCTAATGCCTTAGTAGGATAAAGGTAAAGAGCAGTATAATTATTATTTTGCCTTAAAGCTTCAAATACAGGCAGGTTAAAAGCAAGGGTTTTGCCTGATGCCGTGGGAGTGGTTATGATTACATTCCTGCCTTCCCTTATTTTTTTAATGCACTGGGTCTGGTGCTTGTATAGTCTGATTTTTTTTTGGGTTAAGTATTTTTTTATGTCTTCTGGAATTCCGCCTAAATTACCGTAGGCACCTTGCTTTTTTTCAATGGTTTCAATATGCTCAATCCTGGAGCTAAATCTGGAACTTTCTTTTAATATTTTTAGTATCTCTAAAATGTTTCCCATTCTTCACTTATTTTAGCAAAAAGATTGGCTAATGAAATAATATCTTGCTTGTTATGCTCAATTATGGGGATAAGCGGACCAATGTTTTTAGTGGATAAATAAGACCTGTAGAAATCAGGAACATATGTGCTTGGCAAGTCCATCTTCCTGTTTACTCCTAATAGCAAATTCTCCAGAGTTTCCAGCTTATAGTTTTCAAATTTGTGTTTCCACACCCTCCTGGAGAAATGCAGAATATCGTAATTCAGCCTACTCAAATTAAAAGGTATACCATAAAAATAAAGGCGTTCCTGTAGAAAGGGTATATCAAACATAAGGCCATTAAAAGTAATAAAAGCATTGTTCTTTTCAATATTTGTTATGAAATGGCTCAAGATAGCAGCTTCTTCTTCCAGATCCCTTATTAAATACTGCCTGGTATGTATATAACCATCCTTTATTTTACCCATCCCTATAAGTATTATAGGCTTATTATATAATCCTAAGGTTTCAATATCTAAAATAATATAATCCTGTATATTGCTAAAGGCAGAGCAGCAAAAAACCAAGGGATGAGACTTTGATACCCACCTGCAAATCCAGCTTGCTACCTTATCCGCACTTATGCTGTCAAGCAATTTTACCAATTCAGCTGCTTCTTTTCCGAATCTGGGGTGGGCCTTTAACTGGTAAATATTGGAGTAGCCCTCCTTTTTTAGTTCGGTTTCAGTAATCTTGCCTATGCCATAAATTAACTTTAAATCTGAAGCAATTTTACTTTTAGCTCTGCCTGCATCGATTTTTTTTAAACTAATAGCCTTCTTATCTTCTATTATAAAGCAGCTTCCCTGGCTATTTTTTACTTCCCTTCCTTTAATTATTTCTTTAAAATCTTTTCCGCCATACTCCTCTAGAAGTTTTTGCTTTAAATTCTCAACAGAATCAAATTGGCCAGGGGGATTAGGACTTTGATTGGCATTCCATCTTTTAACAATCCTACTATATCCATGCACAAGTTCTCCGCAATGCTGGCAATAATTATCTAATTTAGAAACCTCAGTCCCACAATTAGTGCAAAACATATTAAGCTAGTTACTTCTTAATAAATTTTCATATTCTTCTACTACATCATCAGTAAAATTTTTAATTCCTTCAACCGTTTTATGATGGTATAAAAGGCTTTTTATTACTTTATAAGGCACAGTAGCAATATCAGCTCCCGCCAGGGCTGCCTCCCTTACCTGCCTGGGGTTCCTTATGCTGGCTGCAAGAACTTCAGTTTCCAAACCATAATATCTAAATATTTCTGTAATTTGGCCTACCAGGTCAATGCCAGACAATATACCATTATCATCTAATGTTTGGCTGCCTTTTTTTAACCCGTACTCAGGAAAATAATCCCCTTTGCTGAATTCAATATCACTCATTTGCCTTATGTAATCATCCACACGCCCCGCAAAAGGGCTCACAAATGCTGCGCCAGCCTTTGATGCCAGCAATGCCTGCTCAGGGGTAAATACCAATGTACAGTTTATAGGTATTCCCTCTGATGATAATTTTTTTATAGCCCTTATTCCATCAAATGAATTTCCCCCTTTTTTCTCAAAAGAAGGATTTACCGGAATTTTAATATAAACGTTATCCGCTATCGGATTGAATTTATCAAAAATCTTTTTTCCTTCCTTTACCATTTCCTCGTATGAGGTTCCGATGACCTCCAGGCTAACAGGCCGCCCGGAAACCGTTTTTAAAATTTCCTTAATATAGCTTTCCATATTAACTCTTTTGCCTTTGCCCTTTAAATTGTCTACAGCTTTTTTTATCAGGCTGGGATTTAAGGTAACCCCATCTAAAATTCCATAAGAGTTTATTTCCTTTATCTCTTCCAGTATTCCAGTGTCTATAAACAGTTTCATAAACTAACCTCCTTCAATTATTTCTCTGGCCTTTTTTACTATTGCTTCCGAAGATATATTTTCGTATTCTAAAAGTTCTTCCGGTTCGCCACTTCTGGGGGTTTTTCCCACTGCCATTAGATAAACAGGGATATTCTCCTGGCTAAGAGCATTGCAAACAGCTTCACCCAGTCCCCCTTCCGCATAATGGTCTTCCACCGTTATTATAGCCCGGGTTTCCCTTTTAGCCTTAAGTAAAGTGGCATAATCCACAGGCTTTATGCTATACAAATCTATAACCCTAAGGTATATATTTTCTTCCTTCAGAATCTCATAGGCTTTTAAAGTTTCGTGCAGAGTTATACCCGCAGCGCAAACCGTTATCCTGTCCTCAGGGCTATGCTTTAGGGTTTTGCTGCCCCCTATTTCAAAATCATCAGTAAAATTATAAAGGGTTGGCAGATCCATCCTTGTAGTCCTTATATATACATTTCCTTTATAGCTGGCCACCTTTTTAATTAGCTTTATGGTAGAAATTGCATCAGAGGGATACAGCACAACCCCACCTATAAGGGTTCTAAACATAGCAATATCTTCGAGACCCATCTGGGAAGGACCATCTGCTCCTATAGATACCCCAGCATGAGATCCCACAAATTTTATATTCGTATCTGAATATTGAGTCATTCTTATCTGGTCAAATGCTCTGGTAAGAAATGCAGCAAACGATGAGACAAAAGGTATTTTTCCCCTAAGGGATAAGCCTAATGCCGCTCCCACCATATTTTGTTCAGCAATGTACATTTCAAAAAAATTATTGGGATAATTTTCCTTGAAAATTTCTGCATATGTAGAATTACTTACTTCCCCATCTAGGGCAACAATTTCAGGAAACCTGCTGAATGCTTCCACCAGTCCATTTCCATAAGCTTTCCTGGTGGCATATTTTCCTTTGGGTAATGCTATTTTTTTTGCTTCCATTTCCATGTTTATATGTGGCTTCAAATTTTCTGGCTCCAATATTTGTCCCTTAAGGCCTTTATTCACCTCTCCTATATCTTTTAGAGCATTATCAAGTTTATCTTCCGGAATGGGCTTTCCATGAAAACCCTGTTTATCCTCTAGATACCTTACTCCTTTGCCTTTAACTGTTTTGGCTATTATCATCACAGGTTTTTCTTTTGAATTTAAGGCTGCCTGGTATGCCTGCAATATTTCTTCCAGATTATGGCCATCCACCTCTATTGCTTCCCAACCAAAAGAAGAAATTCTTTTGTAATACTGGCGGGTATTCTTCCGGTACATGGTCCATCCGGTCTGGCCCAGGCCATTAGCATCAATTACTCCAATTAAATTATGGAGCTTATAATGATTGGACAGCTGTATGGCTTCCCAGGCTGATCCTTCTGCCATTTCGCTATCACCTAATAGGACATATGTCCTGTAAGGAAGCATATCTAAATACTTTGCATTTAAAGCCATGCCCATTCCTATAGAAAGGCCTTGGCCCAATGACCCGGTTGCTGCCTCTGCATGCTCAAATCTTTTTGTAGGGTGGCCCTCTAGAGTGCTGTCAAAATTTCTTAAGTTCATAAGTTCTTTTTCTGTTATCTTGCCCGCTACAGCCCATAATGCATAAAGCAAGGGTGAAGCATGGCCCTTGGAGAATATTAAGCGGTCATTATTGCAAAAATTAGGGTTTCCTATTTTATACCTCAAAACCCTTCCAAACATTAGCGCTACCATCAGTTCAACTGCAGACAAAGATGATGTGGGATGTCCTGACCCTGCCTTGGTAGTAGAGGTGATAATATAATATCTGACTAATTTTGAAATTTCTTCCAGTTGTTTTAAATCTTTCATTTTTCCCCCTGTTTTATTGCTTGATGTCCACCAAACTGTTTCCTCAAAGCCGACAGCACTTTGCCCATATAGCTTGGCTTCTTTTTTGAATTCTTCCTAAAATTTAAAGATTCTTGTATAACTTTTATATATTCTTTTCCCTCTTTTGCATAATTTATTGCCCACTCTACTTCCCCGCTATGACCTACAGTCCCGGTTACCTCTTTCAGGTTTTGCCCATACTGGTGGTATGCCTCACTCAGCCATCCCACAAGTTTGGATTCAATAACGCTCCCATTATTGAAAAGTTCTGCTATTACTTTTAAGTCTAAATCAAAGCTTGAATGTTTCATTAAACTAAACCCTTCTGCTATTGACTGCATCATCCCATACTCAATTGCATTGTGTATCATTTTTACAAAATGTCCGCTTCCGCTGG
>JBNJCV010000086.1:0-6235 GCA_051744245.1 Actinomycetota bacterium
TAATACTAAACTCCCTAATAATAATTAAAATTATTTTTGGCATATGCCCAAACCTATTATAATGTACTAAAAATATAATTCAGTTTTCTATAAAGAGATGCTATGCCTTGGATAAATGAAGAAATGTGTATAGGCTGCAGGATTTGTATAGAAGAATGACCGGTTGGGGCTATAAGTATAGAAGATGGTGCAGCGGTAATAGACATGAGTGACTGCATCCGATGTGGCAATTGCCACACTGCATGTCCCGAAAATGCAGTAAGGCATGATAGCGAAAAGGCACCTGAAAGGGTGGAGACTAATTTAAAAGAAGTAAAAGAATTTATGGTTGCTTGCGAAGAAAAGCTTGGAGATGAATCCGAAAGGCTTAAATGCTTAAAGAGAATGTTAAAACATTATAATAATGAAAAAAGAATAGCGGAAGAAACTTTAGAAAAACTCAATTCTCTTAAAGCTAGATTAAATTCTGCTAAAAACATAAAATAATTCACCTGAATTTTAGTAAAAATTATATAAGTAACTTAGTTTAAAAATAAAGGGTAAATATCACAATTCCAAACCTTGCGGCATCCAGCCATTAATACATTAATTACACACAAGAGCTCTTAAAATTGTTAAAATATATATAACTTATGAAAAACAGATTAAAGGAAGAAACAAAATGAGAGCAAAAGTACCGCCTTCCGGTTCTGTTAACCCTAATACAGGCAAAGAAGTAAAAAAGCAGATGGATAAAATTTACGATGATCACCTCTCAACTTTAGATGACATCCCCTGGAACCGGTCAGATCCGCCTGCCGCATTATTGGAATTGATTAATTCAGGAAAGGTTTCACCTTGTAAGGCTATTGATTTAGGTTGCGGGACAGGTAACTATACAATATATCTTTCAGAACAAGGATTTGATATGACCGGAGTTGATATTTCTTCAAAGGCTATAGAAATTGCTAAAAAAAATTCCAGAAAGAAGAAAGTATTGTGCAATTTTATTGCTACTGACCTTTTAGGAGATCTTGGACGAATTGGTAAAACTTTTAATTTTGCTTACGAGTGGGAATTATTACACCACATTTTTCCTAGACAAAGGAAAAGGTATGTAGAAAATGTTAGCAGACTACTTAATATAAAAGCAAAATATCTTTCAGTTTGTTTTAGTGAAAAGGATAACCAATTTGGTGGTAAGGGAAAATACAGGAAAACAAGATTAGGTACATATTTGTATTTTTC
The DNA here is from genome assembly GCA_051744245.1 of Actinomycetota bacterium. Lineage (GTDB taxonomy): Bacteria > Actinomycetota > Humimicrobiia > Humimicrobiales > Humimicrobiaceae > M55B165. The sequence goes on from JBNJCV010000086.1 coordinate 1,228, forward strand.
TTCCGAAGACGAGATAAAAGATCTTTTTAGCTCATATTTTAAAATACTCGATTTAAAAACAATAGAAATTAGTGGTAAATTCAGCTCCCATTTTGCAATTTATGCTTTTATGGAAAAAATATTTTAGGTTTAATGGTATAGTAAGATTAACTTCTTGGGTAATTTGAACTATGCTTTAAAAAAAATTTTTATAAGAAGGAGCATTATGATTGATATAGAAGGAATGACACTGAAATACCCAAACGGAAAAGGTGTTTTTGACCTAGAATTTTCTGTTAAAAAGGGAGAAGTTATGGGTTATTTAGGACCTAATGGAGCTGGAAAAACTACTACCATCCGCGCGTTACTGGGCTTTATGCAACCACATAACGGGGCATGTTCTATTGGGGGGCTGGATTGCTCAAAACATGCGCCAGAAATCCAGCAAACTCTTGGTTATATACCTGGTGAAATGGAATTTCCATATGACATGAATGGAGATGAATTCTTAAAATTTATAAATGATATGAGAGGTACAAAGGATACATCTCTACAAAAGCGGTTAATGGAAGAATTCGAGCTTGACCCAAAAGGCAAAATTAAAAAGTTTTCAAAAGGTATGAAGCAAAAGCTAGGAATCATAACTGCATTTATGCACAATCCAAATGTACTTATTTTAGATGAGCCGACAATTGGCCTTGACCCACTTATGCAAAATAGGTTTATCGAACTTATATTAGATGAAAAAGCGAATGGTAAAACCATTTTGATGTCCAGCCATATTTTTGAAGAAGTTGAAAAGACCTGTGATAGTGTAATTATCATCAAGGAAGGTAGAATTGTTAAAAAATCTGATGTACAGACTCTTAAAAAATCACAACGCAAAGGTTTTGTTGTCAAACCTGCTGATGTAGCTTCCGCTTCACAGTTTCTCAAATCTGCTGGTTTTGAGGTTACTGTTAAAGCTGGTAACATTATTGAGGTTTTCGTAACCGGTGAAAGTATTGATAATTTCATTAAGACGTTAGCACAGTTTACTGTACTCAATTTTGATGCCATAAGCCAGTCTCTTGAAGATGTCTTTATGCAGTTCTATGGCAGGGAGGTTAAATAATTATGAGCTTTACATTAATAAAGACTGAACTAAAAAAGAATTCAACTTTACTCCTTATTTTCTTTGGTGTTTTGACTATGTATATGGCTATAATGATTTCTATGTATGACCCAAATGATATTGAGGCATTGACATCAATGTTGGATCTTTTTCCTGAAGATGTAATGAAAGCCATGGGCTTTTCAGGTGTTATCACAGGTCTTACAAGTTATCTTGCAAGCTGGCTTTACGGGCTTTTGATGTTTGGTTTTCCGATGGTTTATTGCATAATTCTTGGTAACAGATTGGTATCCAAAATGGTTGATAACAGCTCATTTGCTTACCTTTTATCAACTCCTAATTCGAGAGTTAAAATTATTATTACAAAAGGAATCTACGCAATCACCTCAGTAGGTATTCTATTCGCTGCCTTGTTTGGCACAGGGGTGTTGTTCGCTTCACTCATGTTTCCAGGGACACTAGACATTTACGAATTTTTCAGACTCAACTTAACTACTATGCTTGTCAATATGGCTGTAATGATGATTTGCTTTTTCTTTTCTTGCCTTTTTAATGAAACCAGGTTGTCGCTTGGTTTTGGCGCAGGTATTCCAATAGCATTTCTTTTTATGAAGATGCTAGGCGGTGCTTCCTCAGAAGCAGAGATTTTAAAAAAGCTGTCAATTTATGGTTTTTACGGTCCAGTAGAATTAGTAAATGGCGGAGAAATTTTAGGAGTAAACCTAATCTATACCGGTATAATTATAATTCTTTTTATTTCCAGCGTGGTGGTTTTTAAAAATAAAAGAATACCATTGTAATGTAATTTAGAGAAACTAAATAGATAATTTTTCTTTTTCTTCAAACTCTTCAATTATTTCTCTATCCTTGATTACTTCTGGTTATATATATTTTTATCTCTCAATAGTGTATTTTGCAAATGGTTGTGCAGGTTTTTTCTATCTAATAATAACTTTTTACGAATATATATAATTAAATCTCTTAGGTTTATAAAATGGCTTTATATATATTTTTACAGTGAAAATAATCATTTTAATATAACTAAAATATGTGAGTAAAAGAGAAAAGTTGCCACCTTTATTGTTGCAGCCTCTCTTATAAACAAAGCATTAAAATAAATCAGGATTAACTATATAATAAAAATACTGTAAGGTTTTTATCTGTAGGCATTACTTTTTAAAAACTGATAAAATTTAAGTAATGGTTAGAAGTGTGGTATTGAATTTTATTAATATTCTATGGTAAACATTTTTTTATCAAAGGAGCTTTTATGGAAATGAATGAAAAAAGAAAAAGAATAACTCAAAAAATTAGTGCACTACCAAAAGGAAGTGTTTCACCATCAAGTAAATACTGGTGTGTTACCTGTAAAAAATTTTTTAACTTAGACAAACCAGTTTGCCCATTTATGACTAAGATGTGTGTCAATACTCCTATTGCAATTGAAAATTTTAATCCTGAATCAAGTGAAAGTTTTGAAAAAATAGGGCTTTTTTACCCAAAGTTTCCCCAAAAATTATTATCTAAATCAATAAAAGATGATTTCTTAAAAATTGGAGAAGCATTTGCCAAAGAATACATTAACCTTTTAAAGGACTGGATGGTTAAATATAAAAAACAACCTATGCAAACCTTGAAAAGTTTTTTGATAATAGTTGCTGGAGCAGAGACCGCCCAGAGAGTCAACGAAAATGAAATCACCTTTGTTTTCTTAGATGTTGGGAAAAACTGGGATAAAGAAAAACTTATTAATATTATAAATGGAGCATTACCTGTTTTAGTAAAAGAATTGAATATTAAACAAAAAATCAAACTCGACCTTATGGATATATTAGGAGATAGGCCTATAGGAAAATATTATTGTCCTGCATGTGGCATGTTTTTTGAATTTGGAATGAAAAAAGATAAAGTGACATGTCCTTTAATGGCTCAGAAGTGTATGTTTACTCCTACAAATATAGAAGATTCAAATTATAAAATAGAAAAACTGATAAAGATTTATAGAATAAATCCTGATGTTTTCAAACGATTTCTCTCTGTTTTTAAAAAGGATTCAGGAAAAATTAAAATTCAGCTGAAAAATCTTCTATTAGACGATTGGCATTTAGAAGTAAGTGACAGCGATTTAAATATACTGTCGGAATTATTAGGGATTTAACTAGCAGGGTTATTTTCAATAAAAATTTATTTATTATTATTCTGCATTTTCTACTGATTATAGTTTTTCAAACCTGAATCCCAAGAAAAAAATATGAAACTAATTTTGAGTTTGTTTGGGAGGAGATCTGCAGTTTATTTTTAAAAATAAAATTGACAATTACCAACCGGAAATACAAAAGCCCATTTGGAGAGACTTGGTAGGCCGTGATATAGAAAAAACAAAAACTAAGACCACGCATTGTAAGAAGTACTAAAGAAGCTTTTATTATAGCAGATGCAAAATACTATGATATTAAATTTAATAATAACACTGTAAGTAATTATCCTGGTGTGCAAGATATAGTAAAATAGCTATTTTATGAGAAAACTTTTAAAGAAATACTAGGGTTGAAGATATTTATAATATTTTATTATTCCCATTAGATTATAAAATTAACAATTCTATAAAATATTTGGAACAGTGAGGGTTAACTTATTTAATCTAAATACAATTTTTCTTATATATCTAAACGGCGATAAAATGTTTAATATGTATTTGAATTTTGAAAAGTTCGATCTTCAAACAATTAAAAGTATAATAAAAAAATAAACGTAAATATCATATCTCCTTAAAACCGTATAAATTAATGTTATCATCGATAATGAAAGGTTATTTTTATATTTTGAGTTGAGAATTAATTAAATTTACCCACCCAATTCTGATATAAAAATAACACCATCTAACCATAATATTTTCTATCTCCAGAGGGGGTAGGCCTTATACGCCATAAAAAAAGAACCCCAAGTTATCTTTCGCCTTGGTGTTACCTTTAGGCTACTCAACATCTTGGGGCTGAAGGTAAAAATCTTAAGACCTTTGGCCGCAATCTACTGTTTACATTCTTTCGTTTGCAAAGTTCGTTACTTCCAAAAGCACTTTATTTTTAACCTTCTATTATAAGTATAGCAGACTTGTCAAGGGGTGAAATGGCCATGTCATTTAAAAATTGAAAATGAGCTGCCTGTAGCTATAATTTTAAAACCATCAACATAATATGAGAAGAGAGGTTTTAAATTATGGCACATTTGCATAAGAACTTCACTGACCATCAGGTTGGAGAGCTAGTATACCATTATCTGGCTAAAAAGGTTGAAATAAACTATATCCAGGAGATTTTAGGAATAAAAAAGACGAGGTTCTTTGCACTGGTAAAAAAATATATGCAAAACCTGGAAAACTTCTCCATCGAGTATAAAAGAAAAAAACCACTATAAGAATAACAAAAGAGACTAAAGAAAACATAATGAAAGAGTTAGAGAGTTAGAGGTTGAAAAAAGGTTAATTAAAAATCCTGAAGTTCCCCTTAAGATCGTATAATTACAGCTATATAAAAGGCTAGCCTCACTTTACGGCCAAAAAGTTTCAACACCAACCATTATAGATAGGGCCAAAAGAAGTGGGCATTACTTAAAGAAACCTAAAAGGAAGATCCATAACCGGGAAGTATCGACCAATTATATAGGAGAACTTATGGGCCATGACAGCTCCCATCACAAATGGAGCCCCTATGCGGACAAGAAATGGTACCTTAATACCTCCATCGATGACTGCAGCAGAAACCTTCTTTACTACAGGCTTACCGAGAGAGAAACATCCTGGACCCATATTGAGGCTTTAGAGGTGGTAGCCCTAAAATACGGGCTTGTCTACTCATATTATGTGGACTGCCATTCAATATTTAGATTTGTTCAAGGAAGGGATAGTTTCTGGAGAAA
>JBNJCV010000087.1:0-5998 GCA_051744245.1 Actinomycetota bacterium
ATGACATTTACTCCCTTTGATTGCAAATAATTTTGAGTCTTATTGTAATCTTCTACTTCCATCTTGAGGTGATGTATGGTTTCGCCAAAATTATTTAAGTGATCCATGAATATGGAATTATCCAATGGCTGTATTAACTTAAATTGTATATTTTTTAGCCTGCAAAAAGCAGCTTTTATCCTGTAATTTGTTTTTCTATTTAATATTTTCATGTTACTTATATTTTCCGGGCCAAATTCCCTTATTTCCCAGGGCCCTATTCCAAATTCTTGGTAATCTTTTATTTTATCCAAAACATTTCTTACCACAATTCCTACTTGGGACACCCCTTTAAAAACAAAATCAAAATTTTTGTCTTTTTCAGGATACCAGCTGTCAGGGTCTGGTTTTATAAAGTCTTTGGTTACATGTACTATCTCGGTAATAAATGCCAGCTTTTTAGAAGTATCCACATAGTAATACATGTTTTTACCCTCAACACCCAGCTGATGGCCGGACTGTATGACTTCAATATTTTTTGATTTCAAAAAATCAAGTGTCTTTTTTAAGTCATCAACTTCAAGTTTTAAATGGTGTACTATCCTGCCTCCATATTGGTCATAGAATTCTGAATAAATAGAAGGGGTAATGGGCTCCATATATTCAAACCTTATGTCGCCAATAAAGCGTACTCCCACATTCATGGAGTGGTCTTGTTTCTTACCATGTAGCCGCATTTCGTCCACGTTTTCAGGAGAAAATTTTAATACATACCATGGACCAGTGTTATAAATATTGTAAAAATTATCAAGAGTTGTTTTGAGATTTTTAGTGACTGTTCCTACTTGGATTAATTTTTTAAACATGTGTTTTTAGTTAAATTTTTGTAAAAGTATATAATTTAATTTTTCTAATTACCAGTTTTGGTTTTTTGGGTTGTTAATGCAAATCTAATTATCTGCAAGCTAAAAAGATGCTAATTCTGGTTTGTTTGAAATCCTATTTTATTATGCTATATTAATAATGAGTATTTGTTCTATAATTGCACATATGTGCAGGATTATGAATTTTGAAAAAGAAAAATTTTTATCTAAAATTGCCAGGCTATACTATTTTTCAAATTTAAATCAGCAACAGATAGCTGATAAGCTAAGCATATCCAGGAGCAAGGTATCAAGGTATCTGGATAAGGCTAGGAAAGGTAAGGTTGTTGAAATAAAGATAAATTCACCGGTGGAGGCTTATGAAGAACTTGAGCTTGAGATTGAAAACAGGTATGGCTTAAACGAATGCTTGATAGTGCCAACCTATGAGCATGGGGAAGAGGTAATAAACCAATTATCTAAGCAGCTCAATAAATTACTGGAAAGGATAGTAAGTCATGGTGACTATATCGGGATTGGCTGGGGCACTACCTTAAAGGATGTTACTGATAATATGGAATTTAGTAGAAATTACGATGTGAAGGTTATACCAGTAATAGGAGGCCTGGGAAAGATGGGAACTGGGATTCACACTAATTCCATAGCCAGTAGGCTTGCAGACAAGCTGGGAGGGATAAGCTACATTATAAATTCTCCTGCGGTATTGGATAGAAGGGAAGCCAAGGAAGTAATTGAAAATGACAGCAATACCAAGGAGATAGTTGAACTTTCAAAAAAAGTTAATATTGCAATTTTGGGTATGGGGGAAATTGGCGGAGACTCTACCCTTTTAAAAAATGGTAATTTTACCAGGGATGAATTTAGTTATCTGGAAAGCCTGGGGGTTGTTGGAGATGTTAATTTAGTATTCATTGATAAAAATGGAAACCACATTCACAATAGAATTGATGAAAGAATAATTAGGATACCAGTAAAAAGAATAAAGAGCATCAACACTGTTATCGGAATAGGATTTGGCAAAAAGAAAATAGATGTTATTTTAGGAGCGCTCAGGGGCAAAATCATTAACGTGCTTCTAACTGATGAAATTACTGCAAAAGGAATCTTAAGGAGATATCATGAATAAAAAGAAAAACAATTACAAGATTAAAAATGCATTTGGCTCACTTAGCAAAGAAAAGAAGACCGATATGCTAAAAAAAATGTACCAGATAAGGCATTTTGAAGAGCAGACAGAGCAATTCATTATAAGGGGGATGATCCATGGAACATGTCACCTTTATGTGGGAGAAGAAGCTACCGCTGTGGGGGCAATTAGCGCCATAAAGGAAGATGATTATATTACCTCCACCCATAGAGGGCATGGCCATTGCATATCCAAAGGAGCTGATCTTAATTTAATGATGGCGGAGCTTTTAGGCAAGGAAACCGGATATTGCAAGGGCAGGGGCGGATCCATGCATATTGCTGATGTGGAATCCGGAAACCTTGGGGCAAATGGTATTGTAGGGGGAGGAATAGGTATAGCTACTGGGGCTTCCCTTACCTGTAAGATGAAATACGGTAATAAAAAAGTCACTACATGCTTTTTTGGCGATGGGGCAGCCAACCAGGGAATATTCCATGAATCATTAAATATGGCATCGATATGGAGCCTTCCTATTATTTATTTTTGTGAAAATAATATTTATGGTATGTCTACTCCTACAAGCGATGCTTTTAATATTGATAAGATTTCAGATAGGAAATGCGCTTATGGGGTAGACGGGCTTACCATAGACGGAAATGATGTAGTTGAAGTGTTTAACACAGTTTCCCATTTTGCCGGCCGGTGCAGGAAAGGCAAAGGCCCTGTATTAATTGAATCGGTAACTTACAGGTGGAAAGGACATTCTAAAAGTGATGCTCAGGTATACAGGAACAAAGAAGAAGTAAAATCATGGATGGAAAAAGACCCCATCCAAAGATATAGAAAATACCTGATTAATGAGGGGATTATGGAAGAAAAAAAGGTAGAAGAAATTGAGCAAGAAGTAAAAGAAGAAATTGAAGAGTCAGTAAAATTTGCAAAAGAGAGTCCATTTCCTGATCCGAGTAGGGTAGAAGATGATGTATATTTTGCAAAACAATAGCAAAGGAGATTATATAAATGAGAAAAATAACTTACCTTGAAGCTCTAAGGGAAGCAATGCAACAGATGATGAGGGAAGACGAAGATGTTTTCCTTATTGGTGAAGATATTGCAGAATATGGCGGAGCATTTGGTGTAACCGTGGGAATGCTTGAGGAATTTGGCAAAGAAAGAATAAGGAATACCCCTATATCTGAAGCTGGAATTGTGGGGGTTGGAATAGGGAGCGCCATGACAGGGATGAGGCCAATTTCCGAAATAATGTTTTCTGACTTTTTAACCATTGCCATGGACCAGATTGTTAACCAGGCAGCAAAGATCAGGTACCAATTTGGAGGGAAAGCTAAGGTTCCGTTGGTAATAAGGACTCCCGGAGGGGGAGGAACTGGCGCTGCAGAACAACATTCCCAGAGCCTGGAAGCTCTGGTTGCGCACATACCGGGACTTAAAGTTGTTATGCCTTCCTGTCCTTATGATGCAAAGGGCTTGTTAATTTCTGCTGTCTATGACAATAACCCGGTTATCTTTATAGAGCACAAATTGCTTTATAAAAACAAGAAATATATCCAGGATGTGCCTGAAGAGATATATAAAGTTCCCCTGGGAAAAGGAGAGGTTAAAAGGAAAGGCAAAGATATAACTATAGTGGCTACTTCCCTGATGGTTCAGAGGTCACTTGAAGTGGCAGAAAAACTAAAAGAAGACCAGGACATAGATTGTGAAGTAGTTGACTTGAGAACCTTAAGGCCCCTTGATATTGATTTAGTTATAGATTCTGTCAAAAAAACAAATAGGCTAGTTTGCATAGAGGAAGCTCCTATTTTTGGAGGGTTTATGGGAGAAGTAGTTTCCGAAGTTGTAGAAAAAGCCTTTGACTGGCTGGACGCCCCCATACATAGGATTGCTGGCAGGAATTGCCCGGTTCCCTACAGCTTAGTGCTGGAAAAAGAAATGATTCCCAGCCCCGAACGAATTGAAGAAGGAATAAAGAATTTACTTACTAATGCCTAAAAATGCCGGTATGTTAAAGGAGCTGAAATAATAATAGCTATTTTGCCTAATTTTTTGTTATAGAGGAAACTGGCATGAATTATTATATTATAAGAAAGGTTAACTGGTGAATAAAAAGATGGCAAGAATAAATAGTCTTACAAAAAAAGAGGCAACCAGGCTTGCTTTCAAGATTGGTTTCGAGGCTGATGCAAGCAAGTCTAACTGTGCGCAGGGAACTTTCCATGCAGTATCCTCAGTTCTAGGAATTAAAAATAGCTTGATTTTTAAATGTGTTTCTGCTCTTGAAGGCGGGGGAGCAATAACTACAAAAGGGTCATGCGGAGCTTTTTCAGGAGGATTAGTGGCCTTCAGCTATTTTTTTGGTAGGAATTACAAATTATGGGAACAGGGAGAAACTAACATTAAATCTTCAATTTTAGGGCAGAGGCTATACAAAAAGTTTATACGCCAGTTTGACTCCATAATTTGTAGGAAAATCCATAAGAAAATACTCGGTAGAACGTTTGACCTGATGGATCTTGAGAATTTGGGCATAAACGAGGATGAATTTAAGGCATTTGAAGATAGCGGTGCCCACGAAAAATGTCCTGTAGTTGTGGGTCTTTCTGCTTACTGGACTGTAAAGATTCTGTGGGAAGAAATACACAAAGATGAAGACTTAAAAGGTATTCCTTCCCTTAAAGAAGCAATGGAAAAGATTGAATAGGTATCTTATATTACAGGTAACACCATAAAGCTTTATCCATTTTATTTGGTTTTTGCGTATATTCAACAGGTTCCCTACCAAAGCATATTCCCATTTTTTCATAAAACGCTATCATTTCTGGGCTTACATGCCTTTGCTTTATTGCATCATCGGTAGCTATGTAGTCTATAGATCCATTAGTGACTCCTGTAACTGTTACCCCGGTTATATTATTTTTCAAAAGTATCACCGCTGCAGCTCCTGTATCTTTACCAAAATTTGCATCAAGAGCACTGGTGCTTCCGGAACGCACTAAATACCCAAGAACGGTCTCTCTGACGTGGGGGACTTCATTCATCTTTTTGACAAAAAGACCCTGCTCTTTCATAAACTTTACAAATTCAGGATCATTTTCTATCCTTTGGGTAAGCTGTCCCCTTATATATTTTCCTGATCCTGAAAGTTTTTTATGACCGAAAGAGTCAGTGCCCATAGAATCATCAGTTATATTTTTTCCTTTAATGTCAGTTATCCCTTCCGCAGCCACAATAACATATGTGCCTGCCTTATACTCGCTTTTTGCTACCCTCCTGATAAATGTCTGTTTTAAATGTTTGTAGACAATATCAAAGTCCATGGGTACTTCCGGTATAAGTATGCAATCTGCATCTGCTGCTATGCCTCCACGGAATGCAGTATGTCCAGCATAACGGCCAAATACTTCAATTGCCATTACCCTGTTATGGCTTTTACCAGTAGTCTTCAGTTCGTTAATATACTGGGCAATCCTATTAACTGCTGAGTCTCCCCCAACTGAATATGAATGCAAATCCAGGTCCATGGTCTTGGGAACATGTATGCAAGGGATATTATTTTTATTTAAGTCTACTACCACACTTCCTGTATCGTCTCCGCCAGATATAACCAGTGCTCCTATATTGTGTTTTTTAAGGCCTTTCATTATTTTCCCGTATTTGTCCTTGTCTTCAATTTTGGCTATTTTAACCCTAGTGTTTCCTGCCTGTGAGCCTGCTTCCATGGATGAAATTCTTTCAAGCCTGTCCGCATCCATTTTGATTATGTTTCCGCTATCATAGAGATTATATAATCCAGCATATCCATTGGGTATTACATATGCGTCAATCCCATAAGAGATAGCCATGGTGGCAGCACCTTTTATGACAGCATTTAAACCTCCGCAATCACCGCCGCTTGTAATAATGCCAATTGCTTTACCATCTAGCATTTAAGCCCTCCTTAAAATATCTAGGTTCCGTTTTTAAAAATTTTTGAAATTTTTACTGA
>JBNJCV010000088.1:0-5826 GCA_051744245.1 Actinomycetota bacterium
ATATCTTCAAGCTTTTCTGTTTTTTTTGCAATTCTTCTAATATACAGGGTTAGGTTATCAAGGTCTCCATTCATGTGTTTGTATAATATGAGCCGTTTTTTCTGGTAAATTAAGTTGCCATAATTAATTTTTTTTCCAATGAAACTTGAGTATATTTTATCAAATATTCTTTTATTTCCTTTTTGGCAAAAAATGGCATTTAAGTAATTTAAAAAATCATACCCAGTGGTCCCTTCTACTGGTAGGCTTTCTGGTAATTTTTCTTTCTTTTGTAAGATTTTTTCAACAATTATATATTTATTTTTAACCTTCCTCTTTAATCTTCTTAAATATTGTTCGGGGTCATGTAACCCATCTATATGGTCTATCCTCAGACCAGAGAAATAATTCTTATTGCACATATCAAATACAAAAGAATGCAGGTATTTAAAAACTTCCGGCTTTTGAGTATGGGTACATATAAGGTGGTTTATAGTAAAGAATCTTCTATAGTTTATCTGTTCTGTAGCCATTTTCCAGTAAGACAGTTTATATGCTTGGACGGATAGAAGCTTATCTAAGTGTATTTTATTGTTATTGAAGAACTCAATACTTTTGTCTATCTGCTTTCCCGCATCTCTATCAGTAATGTATAGTTTGTATAATTTTTCTATTATGCTTTCATCTTCAATACCTGCTAGGCCTTTTAGCTTAGGATTTTGAGTAATGTCTAGGAAATATTTATAAGAGCTTAACTTGGCGGGAAAAGTGAGGTCAGTATAGTTAATGTTTAAACCCCGGGAACCAAATGATACCTTTATTTTCCCATTCTCAAGAGCTTCCCTGTAGGGCTCGGCTAAAAAGGGTGCCAGAACTTTTCCCTTTAATTCTTTTATATGGGAATTCCAGTCAATATCAAAAAATTTATAATAATCTGATTTTCTGCCTTTCTTAAAAATATCATTTAGGGGCTTATTTGAAAAATCAAATGCCATATGGTTAGGAACTATATCCTGGAGCCAGCCTATTTTATTTTTATGCAAATTTTTAATTAATCCGGTAAATTCCTGTTCTGTCCCTATTTCCGGGTTTATTCTCCCGGGATTTACGATATCATACCCGTTGGTGCTCCCTTCCCTTGATTCAAATATGGGGGAAGCATAAATATTTGTTATACCTAGCTTGGAAAAATAGCTGGCTAATTTGTATGCTTGATTGAATTTGAAATTTTTTGAAAACTGTATCCTATAAGTTGAAACAGGTATCTCCATTAGAGGCTCCTTGAAGGAAGGTACCCGTCTAATTCTTCAAAATATTTTACCCATTCTTCTGCTTTTTTATCACCTTGTTTAGATTTTTCAACCATTTCCGGATAAGCAGTTCTGCTAAGTTTAAAATAAAGGTTCTGGGATTTCCACAAGTCAAAATCCAAATTAAGAGGCTTTAAAGTATGTAAAATTGACTTTATGGTTTTTAGTAGTAATTTATCTTTGGGTGTCTCATATAGTTTTTCCATTAACCTGTTTATGTTTTTGCTAGCTTCATAGGCTATGGTCTTTTTGTCGGGCTGGATTGGCCATCTATTTATTTCTTCAACTAAATTTTTTAGTTTTTTTAACTTAGTTTTTCGGTCCCTAATTATTTTTATCAGATCTGAATCGAATATAAATTTGATAGTATTTACAAATGCATCTGGAAGTGGTGCCTCCATTTGCTTCATGGCTTGCATGATAGGATAGTTATGGTTATATATTTGCCTGTAAAGTTGCTCTATTTCCTTAATTGCAGGTTTGGCCACTTTAAGGATAATTTCTCTCTGCTTATCTTTAAAAAGGTGCCACAGAGAATAATTATGGGAACCAAAATACTCATCCATAAGAGTTATGGTTAAAGGAATATCGCTGCTAAGGAAAGCGTCTTTTATCTCTCTATGGGTTTTTTCAAAGGATTCCTTGTTTTCATAACTCTTTATCCCCCCCACTAGGTTATGGTCTCCTAAATGGAGGATAGCAAATTTTACAATTTCCTCTTCCCAGGTAATTGTTGAATGTAGGCTAGATTTTCCTATAGCCAGTTTTTGCCTGCCTAATTTTATCCGTTCATAGATGTGGGTATTGATTTCAAAGCAATAAATTTTGGTATGTTCAGGATAGTTTTCGAAAATGGAAGAAACTGCAAAATTTATCCCAACCCTAAGCAAGTCAAGAATGGCTGGCTTTACTAATTTTTTATATATATTTCTTCCGTTCTGAAATGTCTTGATATTGCTGGGGGCACCTTCAAGCAAATCCAACAATCCTGGCTCTAAATCCTTCCCGCTAACATCCTTTACCAGCTGTATTAGTCTAGCTGCATACATTAAAACCTGTACAGTTTCGATTCCTGATATTTCATCAAAAAACCAGCCGCAGCTAGTAAATATCAGCATTGAATGCCTTTGGATTTCTAAGAGTTTTAAAGCATGGATTTTTTCTTCAGGACTTAAATCCCTTTTTTGGTTTTCAGCTAGAAAATTTTCTACATTTGGCTTGCTCCTATCAAAAATTACTTCTATATAATTATCCCTTGCTGCCCAGGGATCATTGAAATAATCTTCAATTTGTTGGGTATATACATTTTTTGCCTCATCCCTTAGCCAGTCCATGGCTTTCCTTAAAGGAGCTCTCCATTTCTGGTTCCAATCCTCATGCATTCCTATATTGCATCCGCAGTCGCTTCTCCATCTCTCAATTCCGTGGGCACAACTCCAGGATGAATTTTCATGGATTTCAGCTTGGTGGGTTGGGGGAAATTTTTCTAAATATTGACCGTAATTAGTAATTTTTGCCAGATTTTTCGACTCTAGATAATGCATGCAATAGGAAAGGGCCATATCCCCGAAGCGGTGGTGATGACCATAAGTTTCGCCGTCAGTTGCCATATGCACTAGTTGGGGTTTATCATCCTCTCCAAAGGCGGAAACAAGCCTTTTGGCAAATTCCTGTCCATCCCCTAGCAAGTTTCCAAAACCGACATCATTAGAGATAGGTCCATCGTAGAAAAAAATATTTAAGTTCTTCCCTGATGGCAGGTCAATGAGATAAGGCATTTTGGGGTCAATTTTTGAACCATCAACTTCTGTCCAATTTTCCTCTCCAATCTTTTTTATCCTTCTTGCCTGACTAGGGGCAAGAATAGTAAATTTTATTCCAAATTCAGCTAAATAATCAAGTGTTTCCAAGTCTACTGCCGTTTCTGGCAGCCACATTCCTTCAGGATATCTTCCAAAATGTTTTTCAAAATCTTTAATACCCCAAAAAACTTGAGTTCTTTTATCTCTGCTGTTAGCTAACGGCATTATCATATGGTTGTAGCATTGAGCAATTGCAGAACCATGTCCGGAAAATATTTCCCGGCTTTCTTTGTCTGCATTTATTATGGCTTTATATACCCCGCCTTTGTTAGCCTTGAGCCAGCTAAGAAGGGTGGGACCGAAATTAAAACTTATTTCCTTGTAATTATTTGCTATATCAATTATCTTGCCATCATCGTCTATTATCCTTGATGCTGTATTTGGCGCATAGCATTCGCTGGTGATTTTTTCGTTCCAGTCATGATAAGGTTTGGCTGAATCCTGCAACTCTACCATTTCGAGCCATGGATTTTCCCTGGGAGGCTGGTAAAAATGTCCATGTATGCAAATATATTTATCCATAGCCAAATTTTAGGTAAATTCTTGCCTTTTAGCAATGGCTAGATTTTTTATATATTGCTATATTGAGGCTGTTAATTTTGAAAGTTTCCTTTTCTTTAATAGTTTGGGGAAGCTTTGGCCCCGGCCCAAGCCATTTTTTATCTGCTGAGTCTAAAAGCTTTTCCCATTTGCCCTTATTGCTTATGTAAATACTTTTTTCGGTGACGTTGAAATTTACAAGGTACAGGATGCAGCCTTTAATTTTAGGCCGCTCAATTACCATGGTCTTTTTTTCTTCTTCAATATCTACCTTGATATTTTTATTTCCTGGCTTCCTAAGTATGGGATCAGCTCTCCTTAAGCCTATAACCTCTCTGTAGTAATCTGCTACTACCTTATGCTTTTTTTTGCGCAGCTTTGAGTAATCAAGTTTTGAATTTAGGAATGTTTGTAGCTCCTGGGGGTTTGGCGGCTGGTTTTCCCAGCTGAAACCAGAGAATTCTTCTTTCCTGCCTTCTGTAACAGATTCAGCCAGCTTTTTGTCCTGGTGGCTGGTAAAATAAAGGAAAGGGTTCTCCTCTGCATATTCCTCCCCCATAAAAATCAGGGGGATGTAGGGAGAGAGAAGAACCAGAGCAGCTGAAACCTTTAAAGCTTCAAAAGGCACCAGCTCCGGTAACCTTTCACCCAAAGCCCTATTTCCTATCTGATCATGGTTTTGGGAAAAAACAATAAACTTTTCTGCAGGCATATCCTTTCCTCTGCTTCCATGGGTTTTTTTCCGGAATAGTGAGTATAGCCTTCCATAGGTGTAACCTTCCCTTAAGGCTTTCCGGAAGTGCCCTAATTTGCCAAAATCCATATAATAGCCATCCCTTTCCCCGGTAAGGATAGCATGTATGCAGTGGTGGTAGTCATCGCTCCACTGGGCATCCATTCCGTATCCGCCATTTCTGCTGTCTTTTATTATTTTATTGTCATTTAAGTCGCTTTCAGCTATCAGGTAATGGGGTTTTCCCCCGCTCCTGTTGTATACTTCTACCCTTTTCTTAAGTTCTTGCAGAAAATGCACTGCACTCATATCGTAAATGCTATGTACAGCGTCAAGCCTTAAGGCATCTATGTGGAAATGCTTGAACCAGTAAAGAGCATTGAAAATAAAGTAGTTTCTGACGCTATCACTGTAGGCATGATCAAAATTTACTGCCTTCCCCCAGAAGGTCCTATATTTGGTAGTAAAATATGGAGCAAAATCCCCTAAAATATTGCCTTCAGGTCCCAGATGGTTGTAAACAACATCCAGTATTACGGAGATATTTTTCTTGTGTGCCTGATCTACTAGTTTAAAAAGGCCTGGCGGTCCACCATAACTGTTCTGTACCGCAAATGGGAATACTCCGTCATATCCCCAGTTTCTTTCCCCTGGGAACTGGGCTACTGGCATGATTTCAATTGCATTTATTCCCATTGATTTTAACCTGTCTAATTGTTTTATCACTCCATAGAAGTCCCCTGTTCTGGTAAAGGTACCCACGTGAAGTTCATATATTATTAAATCTTTTAGGGGAAGGGGCTGCCAGCTATTATCGTTCCAGTCAAAATCAAGGTTTATTACTTGGGAGTATCCATGGACTCCGTCAGGCTGGTAAAAAGATGCAGGATCCGGCCTTTTCTTTCCTTCAATTAGGTAATAGTAATTAGTGTTGGGATAAACTTCTTTTACCGTGGTTTCCCAATAGCCGAATTTGTCCCGCTTTAGAGGGTAAAGTTTTTTATCTCTGCCTTTGACTATGGCTAATGCTATTTCTTTGACTAAAGGAGCCCATACCCTGAACCAGCACCTGCCGTTTCCAAGGTATTTATGGCCTACCTGTTTAACTTTTTCCATTATCCCAATTAAATATTACTGCCGATAGGGGCGGAAGGGTTATGTTTAATGAATAGGGCTTGCCATGGAAGGGAACATTTTCTGCATTTTTGCCTCCCATATTCCCAATTCCACTGCCTCCATAATGGGTTGAATCTGTGTTCAAAGCTTCTTTCCAGTAGCCGGATTTTGGTACCCCAATCCTGTAGTCTTCCTTAACCATAGGGGTAAAGTTTAGGACTACTACTAAAAAATTATTTCCGCTGTTATCCTTTCTTAAAAAACTTATAATGCTTGCTTTGTAATC
>JBNJCV010000089.1:0-5608 GCA_051744245.1 Actinomycetota bacterium
AATTATGCCAGCTAAATATGTTTTTGATTACAACCTAAATGCGGAACATCCCAGGGGAATAGATCTTTCCAGCTGGCTAGAAAAGAGAAAATTAGGAGTGGTAGTTGTGGATCTCCAAAATTATATTACCCAACAAAAGTATAGCGGCAAATGGAGTTCTGGAGATTCGGATAGCTATTACTATAACCGCATAAATAATATAGTGCTGCCCAATGTAAAAAAATTAGTAGCCTTTTTTAGAAAAGCAGGAGTGAGGATAATTTATACCAGGATTGCTTCCACTGATTCGAATCTCCTGGACGTCCCGGGCATAGGGAGGAAAGTATTGGCCCAGGAGCTAGAAGATACCGGAGGAAGTAAGTACCACCTGCACTGTAAGGAACATTCCAGCCAGATTGATAAGAATATTGCTCCCAGGGAAGGGGATATAGTTATTTTAAAAAGCTCCAGTGGGGCTTTTTGCTCATCGAATTTTGATTTGATTTTAAGGGCGAATAATATTTCCAGGTTAATTTTTACAGGAGGAATGACTGATGCATGTGTATCTTCTACTGTCAGGGGAGCTTATGACAGGGGTTATCTTCCAGTGGTGGTAGAAGATGGTTGCATA
This sequence comes from Actinomycetota bacterium, assembly GCA_051744245.1. Lineage (GTDB taxonomy): Bacteria > Actinomycetota > Humimicrobiia > Humimicrobiales > Humimicrobiaceae > M55B165. The sequence continues at coordinate 611 of JBNJCV010000089.1, forward strand.
GCAGGAAATGAGGAGGGTCATTTGGCTGCCCTAAGAAGTCTAAGAAAATACTATGCGTGGGTAACATCTATTAGTGATTTACTTTTGAAATTCAAAAATCTTTATTAAGCTTGGTTGGATTAAAAATCAACAAAAAGGAGTTTTATGGCTATAAAAAATTATTTGGTGTTTGACTATGGTGCAAGCAATGGCAGGTCAGCGGTAATAAAATTTGATGGCAAAAAGTTTGAAATGGAGGTTACTCACAGGTTTGAGAACAAGCCAGTATTTGCTGCAGGGACCCTTTACTGGGATATCTTAAGGCTATATTCTGAACTTAAAATAGGCATTCAAAAATCCTTAAAAAGCTATGCAAAAATCGAATCACTTGCTCTAGATACTTGGGGGGCGGATTTTGGATTTTTAGACAAAAATGGGAAGTTGATTTCTAACCCTGTCCACTACCGGGACGCACAAAGGGAAAAAGATTCAAAAGAGGTATTTAATATTCTACCGGCTAAGGAATTATTTGACCTTACGGGCGCGTTTATAATTCCTCTTTTTGATTTATTTCACATGTATTCTTTGAAAATAAATAATTCTCCTGAATTTCTGAATGGTGAGACATATTTGTCAATGCCTGATCTGTTTAATTACTTTTTAACTGGCAAAAAATATAATGAATGGTCCAGAATTACTACCAGCATTATATATAACCAGGTGGAAAAAAAATGGGAGGATAAAATTATTGAAAAATTTGGAATTCCCAAGCATATTTTCCCTGAAATTATACGCCCTGGAAATAAAATAGGAAGCATTAAAAAAGAAGTCCTGGAAGAAATGGGGATTAAGAAAATAGATGTAGTTGCCCCCATAACACATGACACGCCATCTGCAGTAGCAGGCATACCAGTCAGAAGTAATAAAGATTGGGCATTTATTAGTATGGGTACCTGGTGTTGCTTGGGCACAGAAACTAAAAAACCAATAGTAAATGATACGGTAAGGGAACTTGGATTTTTTAATGAAGGAGGAGCAGAAGACTCAAATCTTTATGTTAGAAATATTACAGGACTATGGATAATCCAGCAATGCAGGGCAAAATGGATGAAAGATATGGGAAGGAAAATTTCTTGGGATGAAATTGTAAACCTTGCTTCTGGAGCTGAACCATTTAAATGTTTTATTGATGCTGATAATCCTCAATTTGGAAAAGCATTAGTAGATATGCCAAAAATCATTAGAAATAGTTGCAAGGAAAGTAACCAGCCAGTACCAGAGAGCATTGGCGAAATAGCTAGGTGTGTATATGAAGGTCTTGCGTTAAAATTTAAAAAATGTATGAAGGACTTAGAAGAAGTAACCGGACAGGAATTCGAGGTGATCCACCTTATAGGAGGGGGAACTAAAAACAAGCTTCTTTGCCAGTGGACTGCAGATGCTACAGGAATCCCGGTTATTGCAGGCCCTACTGAAACCACTGCTATTGGAAATTTTATAATGCAATTAAAAGCTTCGGGAGAGATCAGCAGCTTGAAAGAAGGCCGGAAGATCTCAAAAAATTCTTCAGAAGTAATAAATTACAAACCTGAAAATACTAACTTGTGGGATAATATTTATCCTAAATATTTAGAAACTTTTAAATAGAAAGGAATATAAAATGAAACTTAATGTAGATGCTCATCTCTGGTGCCTAGGCACATATGCTGAAAGATATGTCCCAGGTGGTTATTATGAAGATATGGGCGCAGACAGGCAATTGGAGATAATGTCTAAGATCGAAGGGCTGACTGGCCTTTTTACTTTTTATCCAACCCCTCCACTTCCAAATGACCCGGACAAGCTTGTTAAAAAGCTTGATAATTTTGGACTTAAAGTATCAAACCTGGCAATGGAAGTATGGGGCGACAGAAAATGGAAGCATGGGTCATTTAGCACAAATGAAGAAAATATTAGAAAAGAAGCTATTAAATTGTTCAAAGAGGGAATAGATTTTGCAAAAGCAGTCAATGCTGACAGTGTTCTTCTGTGGCCTGCGCATGACGGTTTTGATTATCCATTCCAGGTGGATTATAGGGATGGCTGGAAAAATCTGGTAGAGACTGTAAGGGAAATTGGAGAGTATGACCCGAAAGTTAAAATTGCGTTGGAAGCAAAATCAAAGGACCCCAGGCAAAAACAGTATGTGTCTGATACTGGAAAGGCAATGGCTCTCATTAATGATGTAGGTCTGGAAAATGTTGGAGCGGCTTTGGATGTGGGCCATGCCCTTATGGCAGGAGAGAATTTGGCAGAGTCACTCTGCCTCCTGGATGCACACGGTAAGCTTGTACAGATACACCTGAATGAGAATTACAAAGATGCAGATCCTGACATGATTTTTGGCACTATTAACTTCTGGGAGCTGTTGGAGTTTTTCTATTACCTGAATAAAACAGATTTTGAGGGCTGGTCTTCCATAGACATCATTACCCCCAGGGAAGATAGGCAAAAAGCTTTGGAACTGGGAGTAAAGCTTATATGGAAGTACAAGCAGATGGCAGACAGGTTAAAGGGGAAGGAAGAAATAATAGATGAGAATTTAAAAAATTATCATTTTGCTGACAACATGGAACTTATATCAGAATTAATTTTAAAATAGGGGGAAACAATGGAAAGAGTGGGATTTAAATTTAAGATAAAGCCTGAGCTAAAGGCTGAATATAAAAAGGCACATGATGAGATATGGCCGGATATGGCTAAGGCAATAAAGGATGCCGGGATAAGCAATTACTCCATCTTTTTTTATAAAGACGGGACTCTATTTGCATACCTGGAGGCAGAGGATTACGGAAAAGCCATGGAGCAGTTGGGAAAAACTGAAGTAAATAAAAGGTGGCAGGAACATATGGAAAAGTATTTTGTAAAAGAAGATGAGTCTTTACTGGGTCCGGAAATTGAAATGCTGGAAGAAGTATTCCATTTAGACTGAGGGTGGTTATTAAGTGAATTCAAGGCAAAAATTCTTATCAGTTATGAGAATGGAGGATGGTGACTACAACGGGGTTGAGGTGCCCAAGGTCGAGTTTGGCTATTGGGCTGGAACCATAAGGAGATGGTTTTCCCAGGGGCTTAAGAAAAGACAGGAAGTCCCAGAGGATATATCTGACGGTATTGCCATAATGGCAAACAAAAACATATACCCCAAGATGGAAAAAGAAGGGGACCGAAATGTCCAGCCTGTATTTGGTCTGGATCAATATCTTACCAAGTTTCCTGTAGACTACAGCCCCCGCCTAAAGGAGGAAGTAATTGAGAAAACTGAGACCCATATAATCTACAAGGATTCATATGGGGTGCTTAACAAAAATGATGTAGCTAAAACATCCCTCCCCTTAGAGCTTGAGCACCCGGTAAAAGACTGGCAAAGCTGGGAAAAATATAAGGAAGGCTACAGCCTTGACGATATAGAAGAGAGGCTTCCCCCGGACTGGGATAATCTGGCCGAAAGGTTAAAGGACCGGGACTATCCCATAAGGCTGGGGGGAACCAATGGGGGATTTTTAGGCTTTCCCCGCCAGATAATGGGGCTTCAGACCTATCTTATAAAACTTTATGATGACCCGGAATTAATTCATGACATATGTGATACATTCCTTGAATTCCTTCTTGCCTATTATGGAAGGATAATAGAAGACATAAAGGTAGACTGCATCCTCATATGGGAGGACATGGCAGGGAAAGGCGGCTCCCTTATATCTCCGGCCCACTTCAGAGAGTTTCTGGCCCCCCGTTACAGGAAGATGGTAAGCTTTGCCCATGATATGGGCATAGATATCATCTTAACTGATAGCGATGGCTATGTAGAGGACCTTATCCCCTTAATTGTAGAGACTGGGGTTACCGGGATGTATCCTTTTGAGAGGGCGGCAGGAAATGACCTTGTAAGGATAAGAGAGGCTTTTCCCAACTTCCAGATAATGGGAGGAATTGATAAAAGGATACTGTTTTCAGATTCAAATAATGAAAGGATAGAAGCCGAGCTTGCTATTGCCTCTAAAATGCTTAAGCAGGGCAGGTATATACCACATATAGATCATTTTGTATCCCAGGATTGCACTTACAAGAATTTTACTTATTACCGCGACAGGCTTAATGAAATTATTGACAGCTTTAGCAAAAGGGGTGGCTAGAATAGCAAAAAGTATGAAAATGGATATAGGCATAAATGAATTAGAAAATATAAGTTTTGTTGACTGTAATTGCTGGGTTGGGGGAAATTATTTAAACCCAAAGTTTTCAATTGGGGAAGCGCAGCTGGATAAAATTATTGAGGACAGGCAGGGAAATTATAATATGAAGATAAGTATTCTTTCTCATCATGCTTCCCTATTTTACTGGGCTAGGGAGGGCAACAATATGTTAGCAGAGATAATGAAAGAGAAGCCTGGAATTTCAGGAGCCATGTTAATGGAGCATGAATTTATATCTGAACCCGAAAACTTTGAAGCTGGGCTTAAAAAAAGGTTTGAACAGGGATTCAGGATTGTAAGGTTGTTTCCTAAGTCCAACAAGTATCCTTTTGAGGCTAACTTGTTACCAACTTTATATGATGTTCTAAATCATTACCGGTTTCCGGTAATGATAGGGCTGGAGGAAATAGATATAACCGGCAACAAATATATTGAATGGAATAAAATAGCGGGCATTGCTAAAGCTTACAGCAATCTTCCTATAATAATAGATGGCCAAAACGCAAAATGCCTGCTTTACAATTCTTACTTTTTAAGTTTATTGGTAAATTTTGAGAATATTTACCTTACTTCCCATAATTTATTTAGCATTAACCAGATAGAAAATCTGGTAGGGAAAACTAGTTCAAAAAAGATACTTTTTGATACCTATTTTCCTTATCTTGAAGTTAACCTAGCAGTAAAAAGACTTTTATTATCTAGCTTAAAATTACAGGATAAAGAAAGAATTGCCCATAAAAATATTGAAGAAATTATTCAACGGATAGAGTTTTAAATGATAGAAATT
>JBNJCV010000090.1:0-5599 GCA_051744245.1 Actinomycetota bacterium
TTAGATGAACTTATAATATAGCCGCCCCCCTTGCCTGCTATCTCTATGGTTTTTTTAACCACTTTTTCTACTTCCTCTTGGGTGCCAAATGGAAGCAAATTCCTGCAATCAATGTTTCCAATAATACAAACCTTACCCTCTGTATACTTTTTTACTTCTCCTATATTCATACATTGCGGTTGTATAGGATGGAGTCCATCAAACCCAGCTTCAATAAAGTCATCAAGTATTGGCCAAAAATTACCGTCGGTGTGCTTAATTATTTTTAAACCCTTTTTATGTGCATGGTTTGCCAGCTCTACATGGTAGGGTTTTATAAATTTCCGGTAATGCTCTGGCGACATTATAGTATTTTCCTCAGTCGCTAAATCCCCGGGCATTGCAATCACATCAATGCCAATTTTAGAGGCCATATCTATTACTGCCATGTCAAAGTCAGTTGCTATCCTGGCCAAGTTATGCACCATTTCAGGATACAGCACATAATCTTCAAGCAAATTTTGCATACCCCCGGTAAGCCTCCAGCTTAATTTAAAGGGGTCCATTACATTTAAAAAATGGGCTTTTTCTTTTCCCACTTTACCGGTTACATACCTCACTCCGTCAAAATCCCTATCTTCTAATTTTGACACCATATCTATCTTCTTGACATCTTCAGGGCAATTAACAGGCCCTTCCAGGGGTATTGGCTCCCCGTGGGTAGACAGATAGTATAAAGTGCCGAATTTATCTCTACCGCGGCTTTCATCAATCTCCTTTAAGCCTACAGAAAAATTGGTGGTGGTAGAATCTATATGCAATTCTCCGATAATGGAGCAATACAAATCTAATATCTTGCTGCTTTCTTCCCCAAACCTAGTCTTTTTAGCTTGGGCTTTGGTGTCTGGAAATAACAATTTAGCCAAATTAACCACACTTATTTCATCTATCAACAATTCAAATACAGGAACTCTATCAGGCTGCTCTCTATTTAATGCAGCCATTATCCTTCCCTTATAATTCATATAACCTCCAGATTACATAAAATAATAATACAAAATAATTGAGGATATGTAACCTCAAAACAATACTTTAAAAAGAACTTTTTAAAAATTCAAACCTAATATAAAGTATATCCCAATTTTATTTTGATATATACAAACATTATGTTTTCTACAATAGAGGAATAGCACCTCTGTTTAGCATCACTTTTTCATATCCCTACATGGCAAATTGGGCCTTATATAGTAGGATAAATACTATAATTTTAAATATTTTTGCCTATGAGAAATATAGTAATTATCTGCCCTACAATTAGAGACTTCAGGGAAATAGAAAAAGTAAATACAGAAGAAAAATATAATCATAACTATATTTTTTATGGTAAAAACCTCCGTGAAAATCTGGGCACATTTGATCCCGTTAAATTCATAGAAAAATTCCAAAAAGATTTTAGACACATGAAAGTAGATGGAATTATTGCCACCCATGATTACCCAGCCTCAATAATAGCCAGCATACTGACTGAAAAACTAGGAATCCCTGGAGTAAGAACTTTTCTAAATCTTTTATGCCAGCACAAATATTACAGCAGGATTTACCAGAGCAAAGTAGTGCCAGATGGTGTACCCGTTTTTTTTCTGGTTAACCCCTCTGGCAATAATAGTAGCAGGCCACCCTATTTTCCTATCTTCTTAAAACCAGTTAAATCATTCTTCTCCATATTCGCATCAAGAATTGATAATGTTGAACAATATAAGAGATATGTAAAGTTGTTTTTAGATCATAACCGGAAATTTGTAAAGCCCTTAAATATTCTGTTAAAAAAGTATTCCGATTTCAAAATTAATGCGGATTACCTGATTGCAGAAAACCTGTTGGCCGGCCAGCAGGCCACTTTGGAAGGATATGTGTTTGAAGGTAAAATAAAGGTGCTGGGAATTACAGATTCTATAATGTATCCGGGCACTATCAGTTTTAAAAGATTTGAATATCCTTCATCCCTACCATCAAATATTAAAGAGAGAATGTCCGAAATTGCCAGGAATTTTATCTCTTTCATTAAATTTAATAATGGCATGTTTAACATAGAATTTTTCTATAACTTCTATGATAACACCGTAAAAATAATTGAAGTCAACCCCAGGATGGCTAGTCAGTTTGCAGACCTGATGGAAAAAGTTGAAGGAACTAATACTTATAAAATACAGATAGATATTTCCCTGGGAAGAAAGCCTGATTTTAAAAAAAGAGGTGGAAATTTTGAATATGCCACCAGTTTTGTGTTAAGGTCTTTCAAAGATAAAAAAATAATCAAATTGCCAAAAAGAGAAGACTTGGAGAAGGTTTTATCTCTTTTTCCCGATGCCAGAGTAGAAATATATGGTAAGGTGGGAACCCAACTTTCAGAATACCTGCAGGATATGCAAAGCTACCGCTATGCAGTTATCAGTCTTGGAGGGAATTCCAGGCAGGATTTGGATAAGAAATTCAACCAGTGCACCAGGATGCTAAAATTTAATTTTATGGATATAGACTAAATGGAGGCGGCACCCCGTACTGTTAAGAATGGCTAGCAAAATCAATAAAACCTAAAAGTATTATTAATTTTTTTCATTTTTATCTATTCTTTTACTAGAATAAAACAATTTTTAGTATGTTTTTTATACTTTCTGCAAAAACCAACCAAGATATTCATTTATTTTGCCCACCAGATAAAATGGCAGGTTTAAAAGGAAATATTTCTTTCCCCTAATTGTCTTTACTTTATCAATTGATAATTTACCAGAGTATACTCTTACAGCAAAATTATATGGTGTCCGGTCAATATATTCATGTAATGATCTAAGTCTGCCTACTTTCCCTTTCTTTACTTCAATAGGTATAAGATAATTATTAAAAGATATTATATAATCAACCTGGGCGCTTGATTGTTTTTTTTCCCTAACCCAGAACCCAACTCTTTTTATTATGCTTTGACTTTCTGCCAGTAGTTCCTGCCCTACTATATGTTCTGCAATCTTTCCTTCATAGAAGCTATCCAGATCCCTAGTGCCAAATAGTTCCTTTTGAAGTCCTACAAAATAGTTTATTAATCCTGTATCAAGGATATGCAGCCTTGGTGATTTTTTGTGGTCAGGTTCAATTGGAATATTGACTGTGGTTGTAGGATACATTAAATATATTAGCATTGCTTTTTCAATTGTCTTTAAAGCCTCAGACATCTCTCTTGATCTATATTTTGAATGACCAAATCTTTTAAATCTTATCCTGTTAGCTGCCGAATAAAAAGAATTCTCTATTGCGTGTCTGATAACATTGGCAATAGTATTGTTTCTGGCATATTTCTCAACATCATCAAGGTATGACGTCAATAGGCTTTCATAAACCATCCTTAGGCCAGCAATATCTTTATTCTTCTTATATGTTTTTACTACTTCCGGCATTCCACCTATTAGAGTATATTGGTAAAAATCTCTCAATAACTTTTCATGAGCAAAATCAGGAAAAGGTATTTGCTTAAGAATCTCTAAAGATTGGATATGTCCTATTGCATTTAAATATTCCCTGAAGGTCAGAGGTTTCATATATAAATATTCGACCCTACCAACAGGAATATTTACATTTCTATTAATGAGTGATTCTAATAAAGAACCGGCAGCAATGACGTGATAATCTCTGGAAGATTTTGATTCATAAAAATATCTTAGCACGGACACCGCTTCAGGAGAGTTCTGTATTTCATCTATAAATATAAGTATTTTACCATTGGCTATAGTTTTATTCTTTTCTAAAAAAATAGCCTGAACAAGCTGGCCAATATCATATCCTCTTTGAAAAATTCTTCTCTCTGATTGAATATCAAGGTTTAAATATATATATTGTTCAAACTGCTTTGAAAAGATCTCTACCGCGGTTGTTTTCCCTACCTGCCTGGCACCACGCAATATAAGGGGTTTTCTATTTGGCTTATTTGCCCACTTATCTAATTCTTTAATTATTTCGCGGTCAAACAATTTTTATAATAAAGTAATTGTTATAAAGTAAACCATATTATTCCATATTTATGTAATTAAGTAAAGGTTATTATATTAAATTATTGTATAAAAGTAAGCCAAATAATCCCCTGTCTTCAGACATTAAGCCTGCTATTAAGGGCTACGTTGTCGCGGTTGTTGGTGAAGAGCCGGGGAAAGCTCCAAAATTGAATCTGGAGGCGGCACCCGGATTCGAACCGGGGTTAAAGGTTTTGCAGACCTCTGCCTTACCACTTGGCTATGCCGCCTAATTTAGCAAGTGCTAATTATATGATAAAATCAGATAAAAGTTAAGCTTAGCTTAAAAAATGCCATCAACTTTTTTGCCACAATTTGGGCACTTTCCATTTTTAACGTTATTTTTAGCAATAGAAAAGCTTAATCTTTTAATTAAAGGATGGCCACAATTCTTACAATAAGTAGTCTCTAAATCATTACTGTGAACATTACCACCATAAACATACTTTAAACCAGCTTTTTCCCCAATCTCTACCGCCTGTTCTATTTTAGCAGTACTTGTAGGCGGGATTCTTGACTTATATTGTGGATAGTAGGCACTTAGGTGCCAAGGGATATCATTTCCAGTATCCTTAATAAACTCCGCTATTTCATTCAGTTCTTCTTTAGAATCATTCAAACCTGGTATAACCAAGGTTGTAATTTCAATCCAAATTCCTAGCTTTTTCATATACCTTATATTCTCAAGTACAGGTTTAAGCTTTCCTCCAACCTGTTTCCTGTAAAAATCATCAGAAAAACTTTTAAGATCAACATTTGCAGCATCTAAATAAGGGCTAATCATGTCCAAAGATTCCTTTGACATATAACCATTGGTAACAAAAACATTCTTTAATCCATTATCAGCTGCTATCTTGGCCGCATCATAAGCATATTCAAAAAATATAGTGGGCTCTGTATAGGTATAGGATATGCTTTTGCAGTCATTATTTTTTGCATCTTCCACTACACTTTCAGGAGAAATATCCTGGCCATGTATTTCTTCCTCGGATCCTACCTGTGAAATGGAATAGTTCTGGCAAAAAAGACATTTAAAATTACATCCCATTGTAGCAATAGATAAAGATAATGTACCAGGTAAAAAATGGAATAAAGGTTTCTTTTCTATAGGATCTGCATTTTCTGATATTAATTTTCTATATACCAGGCTATAAAGGGTCCCATCAGTATTTTTCCTTACCCCGCATTTACCTAAACTGTTTTCCCCGATAAGGCAAAAATGGTTACACAGTTTGCAGCTAACCTTATTATTTTTTACTTTTTTATATAAATAAGCTTCTTTCATATCAACCTCCATTTATTAGTTTAAAGGAAAAAATTAAAAAAACTAGAAATTTTTTTTTATGGTACGCCATTGTTTGTAAAATTGGAAACAGGGCTGAAAGATTTCATAAAAATATTAGAATAATTCTAGTGTCTCCAAGCTCTGCAAATAAATAAGGATATTTTTATATCTTGATTGAGCTTTTAATTAAATTTTTCATATCTCTAGGTAATAGTATATACATTGGAGTAGCAAGTATTAAAACATCTGAATTTTTTAGTAGTCTATAAATGGCTTGCAT
>JBNJCV010000091.1:0-5237 GCA_051744245.1 Actinomycetota bacterium
AAGCCTGATGTTAAGTTAGAAGAAGCAGTTGAGAATATAGATATTGGCGGACCTACCATGATCAGAAGTGCAGCCAAAAACTACAAAAGTGTGGCAGTAGTGGTTGACCCTGAGGATTACGGGAAAATAATTGAAGAGATGGAAAAGAATGGCGGGGCAATTGGCGGCCAGCTGCTATTCAATTTATGCGTAAAATCTTTCCAGCATACATATCAGTATGATGAAGTAATTTTTAATTACTTTAATAGCTTGGGAGGAGAAAAAGAAAGTAATTTCAGGGAAGGCAAAGGTGGTTTTAAACCTAAAATAAAATTAGATATAAATAAAATGCAAGACTTAAGGTATGGAGAAAATCCCCACCAGCAGGCAGCATACTATAAGTATGCAAATGCTGGAGAAGAAAGCTTTGTAAAGGCAAAACAGGTGCAGGGTAAAGCTCTCTCATATAATAATATTCTAGATAGCAATGCTGCATTTAATATTGTAAAGGAGTTTAAAGATATTTGTGTATCGGTTATTAAGCATAATAATCCTTGTGGTGCTTCTATTGGAGATTCAGTAAGGAATGCTTATCAGAAAGCATATGAATGCGATCCTGTATCAGCTTTTGGTAGTGTGGTGGCTACTAATATTAGGTGGAGTAAAGAAGCCTCAGAATACTTGAAAGATAAATATGTTGAAGTTTTAATTGCTCCTGATTTTGAGGATGGAGCCTTAGAAGTGCTTTCTGAAAAAACAAACTTGAGGATCCTTAAGGTAAACTTTAATTTAGAAAAGCATTTAAAATACCTTGATAGCCAGACCTTTAAAGGAGTTGATATCAAAAGCGTAGACGGAGGATTGCTTATACAAGATTTTGATGGAGGTATAGATAAAAAAGAGGACATGAAAGAAATAAGTGACGCCAAGCCTTCCCAATCTCAGTGGAAAGACCTTTTATTTGGCTGGCAAATAACGAAAAGTGTAAAATCAAATGCAATAGTTTTGGTTGAAGGCGGAAAAACAGTGGGAATAGGAGCTGGGCAGATGAGCAGGGTAGATGCTGTAAAAATTGCAATTGACAAAGCTGGGGGAAAAGCAGAAGGTTCAGTGATGGCTTCTGATGCTTTCTTTCCCTTTAAGGATGCAATAGAAATAGCTGCGGATAATAAGATATCTGCAATTATACAGCCCGGAGGATCGGTAAGAGATGAAGAAGTTATAGAAGCTTGCAACAAGTATGGCATATCTATGGTGTTTACGGGTAAAAGGCATTTTAAGCATTAATCATGGACATATCTGGAGTAGTCCTTGCGGGAGGTAAAGGAAGAAGGTTTAACGGAGACAAAATAAACTTGAGCATTGGAAAGGTCCCAATGTACCTAAACCAGGTTTTTAAGTTAAGCTTGTTGACCAGGGATATAGTAATAAGTACCAGCCAGAAAAATGTAAAAAAAGTTAGCCAGCAGGTAAGTAGAATAAAAGAATATAAAAATTCCTACTTTCAAGATTTTAATCTACCTGAGTTAAGGGTAATTAAAGATGAGAATTTACTAAAGGTGAAAAGAGGCATAGGTCCAATAGGTGGAGTATATTCAGGGATTAAAGAATCTAAATATTTTTATTCCTTAATTATTGCTATGGATATGCCTCTTGTGTCATACAAGGTTTTAAGAATGCTTATTTGTAACATATCTTACGGATATGATGCAGTAATTATTAGAAGAGTGAAGGGCTTAGAAGTTTTATGTGGAATTTACAGCAAGAATTGTCTGGAGGCAATAAAAAAAAATATAGACTCGGGAATTTTTAAAATATCTGAAATTTTCAAAAATATAAATGTAAAGTATATAGATGGAAATCTTCTGGAAGAATTAAATTTTCTTAATATAAATACAGAATTAGATTTTAAAAAATTCAGGGAATTATGGGACAATTTACCTTATGATGATTTTAGCTTTAAATGGAAGAATTTATTTTATAGATAATAAGCCCCCGGGTCGGGGGCTTATTCTCCTTAAAATACGTTAACTATAAAAGGGTCTCTGTCCAGAGTATTCTTTACCACATCATCTATATTGTCTACAAATACTAATTTAAGGTCTTTTAAGATGCTATGTGGCACTTCATCTAAGTCTTTCTTGTTCTTTTCTGGCAATATAACTTGCTTTAGGCCTGCCCTTTTTGCGGCTAACAACTTTTCTTTTAGTCCGCCAATAGGTAGAACTCTCCCTCTTAAAGTTATTTCACCAGTCATCCCTACATCCCTTTTAATAGGTATTCCTGTAAAGCTAGATACTAAAGATGAAGTTATTGCAATACCCGCAGAGGGACCGTCCTTTGGAATGGCTCCTGCTGGTACGTGAATATGTATATCTGACTTATTGAATATTTCTTCGTCTATTCCAAAATCTTTGGCCCTTGAACGTAGATAGCTTCTCGCCGCTTTGGCAGATTCCTGCATTACATTACCTAATTTTCCAGTAAGTATTAATTCACCTTTCCCATTGTAATGAGTAGACTCTATCAGTATTATGTCTCCACCAACGGGAGTGTAAGCTAATCCTGTGGCTACCCCAACTTTGTTTTCATCTTCTATTTCGCTTGGTTTTATTTTAGAAACTCCAAGGTAATTCCTTACTTCCTTAGCAGTAATATTATTTGGGTATTGCTTCCCTTCAACAATTTGCCTTGCTACTTTTTTGCAAATTTTTGCTATTTCCCTTTCCAGGTTTCTTACTCCCGCTTCTCTGGTGTATTCTTCTATGACTTTTAGTACCGCTTTTTTATCAAAGGAAATATCGTATTTCTCAATACCCTGCTCCTTTAATTGCTTAGGAATTAAGAATCTTTTAGCTATATATATTTTCTCTTCTGAACTATAGCCTGGAATTTCAATAACTTCCATTCTATCCTTAAGGGCAGGATGGATTGTATCCAAAATATTGGCAGTAGTAATAAACATCACATTTGAAAGGTCGAATGGAACCTCCAGGTAATGATCCCTAAAAGAATTATTCTGCTCAGGATCCAATACTTCAAGCAATGCGGAAGAGGGGTCTCCTCTAAAATCTTTTCCGACTTTGTCAATCTCATCCAGCATAAATAGCGGGTTGTTGGTGCCTGCTTGAGTTAAGCCCTGAATTATCCGGCCAGGGAGTGATCCTACGTAGGTACGCCTGTGTCCTCTTATTTCTGCTTCATCTCTTATTCCACCTAAGGACATCCTTATAAATTTCCTTCCCATAGCTTTAGCTATAGACTGTCCAAGCGATGTTTTTCCAACTCCCGGGGGGCCAACAAAGCATAAAATATGACCTTTTGTTTCTTTGCCTTTTAATTTCCTTACTGCTAAATAGTCTAAAATATGGTCCTTTACTTTTTCTAAATCGTAATGGTCGTTGTCTAAAACCTCTTTAGCTTTATCTAAGGCTAGCTTATCTTTTGTTTTCTCAGACCAGGGGACATCCAACATGGTATCAATATAAGTCCTGACATAAGAATACTCTGGAGACATATTGGGTATGCTTTCCAGTCTTTTTAATTCTTTTTGGACTTTCTCCTTTGCTTCTTTTGGCATCTTTTTTTTCTTAAGCTTTTCGGCATATTCTTTGGTTAATGCCATGCTCTCATCAGATTCACCAAGCTCATTTTTTATGGCTTTAAGCTGTTGCCTTAGATAATATTCCCTTTGAGTCTTACCAACTTCTTTCTGCACTTTGTCCCTAATTTGTGATTGGACTTCAAATTTTTTAAGTTCATCAGATAAGAAATTGGTTAACTTGCGAAACCTTTCTTTTAGGTTGATTTCTTCCAGAATTGTCTGCTTTTGTTTTGTGCTTGAAAGGAGGTATGAGGCAAACAAGTCAACCTGTACATCCGGTTTAGAAATATTGGTTGCTGCTACCACAAAAGCTGTTGGTAGAGGAATACCTAGTTGTATAAATTTTTCAACCTGCATCCTTATAGTAGTGTTTAATTCTTCAAACTCTTCATCTTCTATATATTCCTCTTCTTCAATTTTTTCTGGAGATACCCTAAAGTAAGGATTAGTTTGAGTAAAATATTTAATTCTTACCCTTGCTACACCCTCTACTACGCATTTCATTTCACCTTTTGAAGCGTCCACAACTTGCTTAATAGCACAAACTGTTCCTATATCATATAAGTCATCTTTACCAACCTTTTCCTTATTTTCTTCCTTTTGTGCTACTACTACTATCATTTTATGCTCTTTGGAAGCATTCTTTACAGCCTCAATTGATTTCTTTCTACCAACCATCAGTGGGGTAGAAAGATAAGGAAATACTACACTGTTTTTCAAGCAAAGTAGTGGCAGTTCTTGAGGAATTTTCATTTTATCTTGTTTTTCCTTTGTCATAATTTATATCAACTCCTATTTTTTTTATTGCTATTATATTCTTATACAAAATAAGTTTATTGTAAAACTGGAAATTTTTACCATTTTACCATATTTACACATTAATTATAACAGAAATTATCTCATTCTACCAAAATAACTTTTCTTTAAAAAGAAAAATATTTTTCACTTTAAACGAAAACTACTAAATTATATTTATTTTGGAAATTAAAGTCAAATATTTGTATAATGGTAAAGTTTTTTTATAATCTAGTTGGGGTGGTAACTTGTGAAAACTTATATAGAATGTATTCCATGCACTTTAAACCAGTGCATTAATACGCTAAACGTTTCAAGGGTCAGCGGAGATTTAAAAGAGAAAACAATATCTAAGTTGTTGGAAAAATTAAAGGACCTAGACTACAATCTGCCGCCAGCTTATAATTCAGATCTAGCCTATGAGACATGCAAGGAGATTACCAAAATAGAAGATCCCTATTATAATTTGAAAAGAAAATATAATAGGCTTGCTTTGGAGATATATCCGGAATTGGTTAAAATAGTTAATTCATCAAGTGATCCATTATATGCTGCGGCCAAAGTATCTGTAGAGGGAAATGTTATTGACTTGGGTATAAATCTAAATAAGGGAAAGAAGATAGACTTTAAAAAAATAATTGATGATATAAATAATATCCCCTTAGCCATAAATGATTATGATAAGTTTAAGGAGTCATTAGAAAAAGCTGAAAACATACTTTATATAAGCGATAATGCCGGGGAAATTGTATTTGATAAGGTATTTGTCCAGGAGTTGGCCAAGCTTAACAAAAATATAGTATTTTCTGTAAAATCGGGACCCATTATAAATGATGCAACTATTGAGGATGCCAGGGAA
>JBNJCV010000092.1:0-4962 GCA_051744245.1 Actinomycetota bacterium
CCTGAAGGAACAAACAAGGAATCTTCCTTGCCCATTTTTTCTGCAGCCAGTTCTTGCAGCAAGTTTACCGTGGGATCATCACCATAGACATCATCCCCCGCATCAGCGCCGGCCATTGCCGTTATCATTTCCCTGGTTGGCCTGGTTACTGTATCGCTTCTTAAATCAATGTATTCCATGCATAATACCTACCATAAAAATTTTATTTAATGATAGCTGATTACTATCAATTTTTAAAACAAATTATTCTCATCCTGCGTTTCTATATTTTTTGGCAACTGTATTCCAGTTTACCTGAAAATATTGATTTTATTTAAAAAATTCTTGTGATACTATAAATTAAATATATTAAAAATAATATATAGGAGCTTCAATGAAGGCTGAAAATATATCTTGGAAAATCGGCGGAGAAGCAGGATATGGAATCATGTCCTCAGGCTTTATGTTTTCAAAAACTTTTACCAAAAAAGGCTACTTTGTAATAGACGGAAATGAATATCCCTCCTTAATCCAGGGGGGCCATAATACCTTTACCGTCAGGATTAGCGCTAAAAAAATACATTCCCTTTCCAAAAACATTAATATACTGGTGGCTTTGGATAAAAAGACCATCGACATGCACAAAGAGGAGATTTCTTATGGAGGCTATATCCTATACGATGAAGAAGATTACAACTTAAAAGAAGTCAAAAAAAACAGGAAAGACATAAATTACTTATCAGTACCCTTCCTCCAAATCATAAAAGAGATAAATGCCCCCAAAGTCATGAGAAACAATGTTGCCCTTGGCGCTTCAGCAGCCATGGTTGACTATGACATAAATGTATTAAAAACAGTTATCAAAGAAAATTTTTCCCGGAAAGGTGAAGAAGTTGTAAACCTAAATTCCAGGGCAGCAGAGATGGGTTTTAAATATGTAAAAGAAAAATTAAAGAATTCGGCCCCCTACTACCTGGAAACTCTCAAGCAAAAAAACAAGTTACTGGTAACCGGAAATGATTCCGTATTTCTAGGAGGGGTAAGGTCTGGATGTAAATTTTATGCCGCTTATCCCATGACCCCTTCTTCTTCTATGCTCCATTCCTTTGCCGGAGTTGAAAATGATTTTAATATAGTTACAAAGCATGCGGAAAGTGAACTGGGAGTCATTAATATGGCAGTAGGCGCATCATTTGCAGGAGCCAGGGCAATGCTAGCCACTTCAGGGGGTGGATTTTCATTAATGAATGAAGGCCTGGGAGCTGCAGCAATGACTGAAACCCCTATAGTAATTGTATTATGCCAGAGACCCGCACCGGCAACCGGGCTTCCCACCTGGACCGAACAGGGTGATATGCTTTTTGCAATACATTCTTCACATGGGGAATTCTTAAGAGTAGTAATAGCCCCTGGTGATCCTGAAGAATGTTTTTATCTAACCGGCAAGGCATTTAACATTGCAGATAAATACCAGATTCCTGTAATTATTATGTTAGACAAGTATTTGTCTGAAAGCCATTTTTCATATGATAAATTTGACCCGTCAAAAATAAAAGTAGACAGGGGAAAATTAATAACAGAGCCAAACAATACAGAAGAGGATTACAAAAGGTACCAGTTCACTGAAGATGCTATATCCCCCAGAGCTATTTGCGGCCTAGAAGGTTTCACTCATATTGCAAACACAGACGAGCATAATGAATATGGGTTCTCCACAGAAGACGGTAATAATAGAAAAAGAATGATGGATAAAAGGTTTAACAAAATAAAAACACTAATAAAAGATTTGCCTCCCCCAAAACTATATGGGCCTAAAGAAGCAGAAATTACAATTTGGAGTTGGGGCTCAACTAAAGGCCCCATACTCGAAGCGATGAAAACCTTAAATGAAGACCAGAAAAAAATAAACATGGTTCATTTTACCTATCTTTATCCCTTCTTGATAGATCCGGTTGTAAGGATGCATAAAAAAAGCAATAAAAATGTAATAATTGAAAATAACAAGACATCGCAGCTAGCTAAACTTATAATGATGAATACCGGAATCAAAATCAACAGCAGGATACTTAAATATAGCGGACGCCAGTTTTTACCGGAAGAAATTGTTACAGGAATTGAACAATTATAAAGGAGTTTTCATGAATAAAAAAAACGATAAACTAAAACCGAATGATTTCAATACCAACAGAAAGCCAACCTGGTGCCTTGGCTGTGGAAATTACGGAATCTGGAATTCAATTAAAAGGACTTTTGTAAATCTTGGCCTGAAAAACCATGAGATATTAATTGTTTTTGGTATAGGATGCTCTGGCAATGGAGTCAATTTTATAAACACCAATGCTTTCCATGCATTGCATGGCAGATCACTTCCAGTAGCCACTGGGGCCAAATTAGCTAACCACAAGCTAAATGTTTTAGTAATGGCTGGTGATGGTGATGGTGTAGGAATAGGTGGAAACCATTTTATCCATTCTTGCAGGAGAAATATAAATATTACCTATATAATGCATGACAATAGAACCTACGGCTTAACTACCGGTCAAACAGCCCCTACCTCAGATAAGGGATATAAGTCAAAGTCAACTCCTTTAGGTGTAATTGAGAGTCCAGTAAACCCAATTGCCCTGGCACTGGCTTCCGGGGCAACTTTTATCTCCAGAGGATTTTCAGGAGATGTTAAACACTTAACCTATATTTTCGAGTCCGCCATTAAGCATAACGGTTTTTCCTTTATTGATGTTTTGCAGCCATGTGTAACCTTTAATAAGAAAAATACATATGATTGGTACAGGGAAAAAATCTACAAACTTGAAGACCAGAAGAATTACAAAAAGGAAGATATTTTTTCCGCTTTCAAAAAAGCAAAAGAAGATGAAGAAGAAAAAATACCAATAGGCATTTTCTACCAACAGGAAAAGCCAACCTATGAAGATGGTTTAAAACAAATAGAAAGAAAGCCCCTGGTAGACCATGTCATAACCGATGTTGATATAAATAAGCTTTTAAACAGTTACTTTTAATAACAAATTTTTTAAATATTTAAGATAATTTCTATTCAAAAAAAGAAGTAATGCCGTCTAACATTACTTCTTTTCTCTTTTTGCCAAAACTATCTTTTTCTTAAGACCTCAGATATAATATTCTTCTTCTTCTATTGAATTAAGCTTTAATTCATTCAAGTTATCATTGATAGATTTCAGCACTTCCAAAATTTCATCCAGTTTTTCCTGTAACTGATCATTCATATTGCTTACCCCCTGTAAACTTCCTTAATTATTTCACATGGGAAAGTCTATAAATTAAAGGTTTCCCCTTAGCAACAGCATGCACTAATTTGGCATTACATTTACCGCAAGTATATACGGGGTCTCCCTCATTATCTTTTTGTATTTCTAGCTCTTTTGCAAAAGCCCCAGTTACACCGTCATGGAATTTTCTTATTGGATATAGCCAAGAACCGCAATTAGGGCATTTTTGAAATCTTAAGTCTTCAAACATTTCTATACTCCTCCTCGTCCTATTGCTAAAGTGATTAAACGGGTTTTTATTAAACGGTTTATATAAACCGTTTTAATAATATCATATAGTTTTTTAGTTTTCAATGTTTTGTACTATTTTTTCCTAGTTTTCCAACTTTATTTGCTGTAGAATAAAATTACTATGTTTGTTTGGGCTATAATTATCATTTTAGTTGCATGTATTGTTGCTTTAACTATTTACTACAATGATAAAAGCAAATCCTTAGAAAAAGAAAATAAAAGGCTAAAAAAAATGATGATTTCCAGCGGCTACAATTTTGAGCAGCTGGAATTCAGGCTGGAAGAAATACAAAACATTTTAAAAAAATCACAACAAAGCGAAAGTCTTCAGAAAATAAAAGAATTATTACGAAAAGCAAATAAGGAAGTATCACATATACTCAGAACAATAAATACAGCCCACAAAAGATAACTAAATTGCCCATTTCTCTTCTTTCTGGTAAAATTCATACTTCCTGGGAACCACAGTGACATCTCCCGGGGAAACTGTAAAACCTCTCATTTTGTCTTTTTTCTTGTCTACCCCTATTATTACTCCATCCGGGACAGTTACTCCCCTATCAATTATAGCATTTTTTATCAGCACTTTTTTGCCTATATCATTATATCCGAGCAAAACTGAATCAGTTATTTTTGTGTTTGTACCAATTTTTATATTATACGAAAGTACCGACCTATTAATTTCTGAACCTATAATTATATTCCCATTAGAAACAATAGAATTACTAATCTTTGCCTCCCCCTCAATTTTAGGTGAATTCAGGGAAGTAGCTTTGGTTAAAATTTCCCATTCTTCATTATACAGGTCAAAAGGAGGTTCGCTGTTTAACAACTCAAGGTTTGCCCTATAGAATTGGTCTAAATCCCCTATATCCCTCCAGTAGGAGTGGTTTTGTATCTTGCATCCAGGTATCCTGTTTTCAGCAAAATTATATACATAAATACCCTTTCCTTTTTCAATCATATTGGGTATTAAATCAAAGCCGAAATCTAGTGATGAAAAATTGCTGTTATTCTGAGATACACTTTCTTTTTCTTTCTTATTATGCAGTTCTGTCATTTCCCTTATCAACACCTTAGGGTTAAAAGAGTAGTTCCCCATTGATGCCAGGCAATAATTGCTATTGCCGGGTATTGGGGTAGGATTGCCGGGTTTTTCTTCAAACCTTTTAAGCTTCCCTTCCTCATCAACCACCAGCACCCCATAACTGTTAGCTGCAAGCTCTACTTTTACCGGAATAGCAGATATGGTAAGGTCAGCCTGTTTTTTTAGATGATAATTATTCATCTGGGAAACATCCATTAAATATATATGATCACCACAAAAAATATTCACTAATTTAGGCTTATTCTCTATTATGAATCTCCTATTCTGGTATACTGCATCTGCAGTACCTGAATACCAGCCTGTATTACTTCCCTGCCTTGGGGGTAAAATCCTTAT
>JBNJCV010000093.1:0-4845 GCA_051744245.1 Actinomycetota bacterium
CTTCTTGAAAACCCAAACTTGTTGGAACATGAAAAATTTACGGAACTCTTGTGGGCTGTATTTCATTTGACAGAGGAACTGGAATACAGGGAAGACCTGGAAAACCTTCCGGAAAGCGATTACGAACATATTTCTGGTGATATTTCCAGAGTTTACTTACTTCTAATAGCGGGATGGCTTGACTATATTAAACACCTTAAAGAGAGGTATCCATATCTTTTCTCATTGGCAGCTAGGGTTAATCCCTTTGATAAACAGGCTTCGCCAATAGTTAGTTAAAATATGAGTGTCATTAAATTAATCAATAATAGAAACTTCATATTTATATTGGCTTTAGTCTTAGGCTTGTTGCTGGGGGATAAAGTCTCATGGCTTGAATATTTTACCATGCCTGCTCTGGCTATAGTAATGACCGTTTCTATGACTCAGTTACCGCTAAAAAGCATAAAGTGGAGAAAGAGTTTGTTAAAACCCATCGCATGGGCTATCTTTTTAAATTATGTAGTTTTTGGTACTGTCATATTACTGTTGGCATGGCTTCTGATAGAAGATAAGCAATTATGGTATGGATTTGTGATAATAGCAGCAACGCCTCCCGGTGTAGCTATAGCTCCTTTTACTGGAGTGCTGTCAGGAAATACCAGGTATTCATTGATAGGGGTTATAGGAGCTTATTTTGCTTCATTGGTAATAATACCCTTGGTAGGATTAATTTTTATTGGGGGAAGTTTTATACAGCCAGTTAGGCTTGTCATTATTTTAATTGAGCTGATAATTGGTCCTTTTATTATTTCACAAGCACTTATCAAATTTAAGCTGGATAGATTTATAAAGAGATGGCGGGGATTGTTTGTCAATTGGGGGCTGTTTATTATTATATTTGCAGTTATTGCTTTGAACCGGGAAGTATTATTTAAAAACCTAAGAGTTGTAGGTATAGTTTCAGCTATTGCATTTATTACTGTCTTTGGCTTGGGGTTTGTGATTGAAGCTTTACTGAAAAAAAGCCGTACTCCTAAAAAAGACAGGGGACACTTGATTCTATTTGCTACCATAAAAAATGGCGGTTTTGCGGCAGCAACTGCACTGTCTTTATTTGGAAGCAAAGCTTCATTACCAGGAGCGGTGGTTTC
Organism: Actinomycetota bacterium; assembly: GCA_051744245.1. Classification (GTDB taxonomy): domain Bacteria; phylum Actinomycetota; class Humimicrobiia; order Humimicrobiales; family Humimicrobiaceae; genus M55B165. Next base: position 1,134 of record JBNJCV010000093.1, read on the forward strand.
TGTCTTTTTAATTTTGTTTTTAATTGTCCTTAGCTTCAGGAAACGGGCTATCTCCTCTTAGTATTATATAAATATTATAACTTATATAACAACAAATTTACCAAAATAAGTCTTGACTTATATAGTTCTATATATTACAATTTATGTCAGATTAAGTATTAATAGTTTATTTGAAAATTAATTAATATTTTTAGCTTTAGTAATAGAGGCGATGACTTACATTTCGTGTATGGGCACCTGAAATGTAATGAGCCAGTGGTGCAACCGGCTATTACTTTTTTCATGCTCTCGAAAAAGTAAGCCATTTAGCCTCTAGTTAAATGGCTTTTTATTTGGGAGCATAAAATGAAAATATTAAAAAACAAAATATTTCTTTCTATATTTTTTGCAGTGATATTGCTAGTATTTGGGGTTACATTTCTAACCATAAGCGGTTTTACAAATAAAGTAGAGAATAATTTAATTTCAGAGAACACAAGTATTATAAAATATGAAAATGCAGAGCTTGAAATTGCACATTTAAATTACAATGCAGGGCCAGGGGAAATAAGGCCATCTGAACTATTTGAAGACATTTCCAATAATCTGGATAACTACTCTGAAAAAGAAAATACTAATGTAAAAGGGAATAGTGAAGATAGGGCTATTCTTCAAAGTAGCACTGAAGCAGGAGATGCAAATTTAAATAATTATGAGCAGCAAATTTTAGAATGGATTAACAGTATCAGGACTGAAAATGGGTTAAATGCTTTAGTCCCTTCGCAAATTTTAACTGATATTGCTAGATCCAGAAGCTCAGACATGTTAAACAGGAATTACTTTTCCCATTATAATCCAGAAGGTCAAAATATTTTTGATATATTAAAAGCTAATGGCATAAATTATGCAAATGCAGGGGAAAACCTGGCTCATTCCAAACCTGCAGCAGCAGGGACTCCTGAAGTTTTTATAAATGCCTGGATGAATAGCCCTACCCATAAAGCTAATATCCTAAGGGGAGTCTATAATAAGATTGGCATTGGGGTTATTGAAAATGATGGCAGAAAGGTATTGACTACAGCATTTCTTAATTAAAATAAATTTCATTTTTATTGTTGAGGAGGGAGGATTAAAATGGACGCCACTAAAATGCTTTATGAAATTGATATATTGGATTATGAAGAAATGGATATAAATGATAGCAAGAAATGGCTTATAAAAACAAGGTTCAGCCCAAAAGAGCTGGATAGTATTGCCGAGGATATAATTAATGAAAAGGGCAGGTTTGTAAAAGTTTCGGCTGGTGATTTAGCATCTGAGATGGAAAAGCAAAATTATATAAAAATAATTGAAGATCTCACTGGCATTATTCAGCATACCTCAGAGCACGAATTATAAGGCTAAATGCTCCTATTTAGTAATTTAAGAAGACTTTTAATAAGAAAATAATTCCAAAAAATGGGAGCATTAGTTAAAAATTTAATTATTATATTTTTGGCAGCCATGATCAATCCTCTTTGAATATATAGCTGCCAATTTTAATTTAGAAACCTTTTAGCTGCCATGGCCACTAAAATATTTCCTTGTATAATGCCTATTCTCATCAAATATTAGATTTTTTTTCTTCTGCTTAATTTATATTATATTTAAATCGTGACTGAAGTAGTACTTTATCCGCCTAGAAAGTGTATTTTACTCAGAAAAAGTTATAAAGATATTTCAAAATATTTGTTTTTTTCTATATTATACTTGTAATAATAAAAATAAGGGAAAATGGAAAGCATATATTTAATTTATAACTACATTGGCTATTGCATAGCAAAACAGGGTAAGGATAAGCTGTCAGAAGAATATTTTAGAAAGGTCATTAACTCAAATCAAAATAATCCTATATACTACTACAATTTGGCTATAGCCTTGATAAGGCAAGAAGAATACGGGGGGCGGGCTAAAAGCCTTCTCATTAAAGCATTGGATATCCGGGAAGATTACAGAAGGTTAAATATAATCTGGGAGTTGTATATAGTAGACTAGGAATGTTTAAACAGGCAGAGGAAATTTTTAAATCCTTAATTGAAGTATTTAATGATTTTATTCTTGAAGATGTTGACTATAAGGAAAAAAGGGGATATAAGGCGCTTAATGATATTGTGGATGGCTATTATAGTTATTGGGCGGATTTTATAAACGAAATAAAGCTAACCAAGCAATTTGCTGTTTATGAAAAGTCACTGAAGAAATTAGCTGCTGAATCCAAAAAAGATATAAGAAGGGAATGGGTAAATTTTGGCATTGAAATTTTTCACCGGAAAAAATACGAGAAAGCTGAAAAATTATTTTCAAAAACAATAGAGATAGATAAAAAGTTTTTAGAATTGGTAAAAAATTATGTTTTTACCAATTTTGAGGATAATAATTTAAAGGAAGCAGAAATAGCTTTTAAAAAATATTCCGAGCTACTATTGCATATAAAAGAAGCTATGTTGAGTAATGGTTTGGCTACTGCCAAGCGGGAAGACTACGGCAGGGCGGCAAACATATTTACTGAAGTATTAACCATAGACAGCCAGGAAAAGCAGGCGTGGGACAATCTGGGTCTCCTTTTGCTAAAACAGGGTAAAATAGAGGAAGCAAAAAATGCGTACGAGGCTTCAATAAAAATAGATGATAAGGCAAGGATATTCTTTATAAATATTCCCAAATTTTATTTAAGCAAAAGAATTACAAGGAAGCAATCCATTATTTAAATCAGATAACCGTAAAGGATGAAAGAAATCTAAAAGCCTTAATTATGCTGGGGAAAATATACTTTAATCTGGGCAATTATTTAAAAGCAGAAAAATATTTCAAAAGGGTTCTGGAAATAGATGAAAGTGAAATAGACTCAAGGCTGTTGCTGGCAGAAAGTTTATTTATGCAGGAGAAGTACAAGGAAGTAATAAAATTGGTGGAAGACTTACCAAAAAGCAAAAAGGGTAGGAATTTTTTGCTTTTTGAAGGAAAAAGTTATTTAAAAATTGACAGCTTTGAGGAAGCTGAAAATATTTTTACAGCCCTGCTAGGGGATGGGAAAGATAATCCAGAAATCCTAACAGAGCTTGGCATTAGTTTGTTTAAGCAAAATAAATTGAAAAAAGCTATTGAGGTATTAAAAAAGTCCCTGGTATTAACAGTTAGGATAAAGACACCTTGTTTTATCTGGGTCTTCTTTATACCAAAAAAAATAAATTACTTGATGCTGAAGCTGTCATAAAAAAAGCAATTGATGAATCTCCAGAGGATAGAAAGTTGTGGTACCATTTGGGGATTGTGTTGGGAGAGCAAAAAAAAATGATGAAGCGGCAGATGCCTTTGGGAATGCTATAAGGATTGATGAAAATTATAAGGAAGCTTGGAATAACAAAGGTGTTTGCATGTTCAAGCTAAACAAATTAGAAGAAGCAGAAAAATTATTTAAGGAAGCGATAAAAATAGATGAAGGTTATAAGAGTGCGTGGTATAATTTGAGTATGTGCCTTGGTAGGCAAAATAGGGTAACAGAGTCCAACGAAGCTTTAAAAAAATCCCAATGATTACCATCTTACGGTGGCGCTGATGCCAAAAAAAGACCTTAGAATTATAAGCATTCTTAGCAGCTTCTTCAATTCCCCTCCATTATATCTGTTTTGAAGTTACAATAAATAAAGCAATTGTGCTACTTTGAATGCCTATGAATTTATTACGTATCTACCAT
>JBNJCV010000094.1:0-4823 GCA_051744245.1 Actinomycetota bacterium
GGTACTCTAAATAATATAATAGGGGATAATTTACTCTCTAAACTTCCTTATTTTGTTTAACTTCTTTGATAATATGCTTGAAATTTCACTGATTGAGGCTGCTAATTTGACATCCATGTTATACTACTAGCAAGAACTTAGAATATAAGGCATCTTTTATGAACGATGAACTCTGAGAACGAAAGAATGCTAAAAGTAGTCTGTAAACCGAAAGTCCTAAAAAATTCTAAGCTACTTAGCTCCAAGTGATTGAATATTAACCTAAAGCAGAAGCAATGGTGAAAGATGGCTTGGGGTTTTTTGTTTCTTTTTATATTCCACTAAAAAACAAGTCAAACAAATAACCGGTTAATAGTCGGATATTTCTTAACTTCGGTTTACGGTAGTAAGGATCCCTAGTATGGTATCAGTGATTTAGGCTTGAATTCTAGCTTAAGCAGATATGAACAATCAAAGTTGTTGCAAGAAACTTATTCATTTTTTGATTATTCAATTCTTCAAATTAATACTTTAGAATTTTGCTGGTTGTCCTCATCATAGACTTTTATAATACTTAATACTATTAAAAAAATCTCTAAAATTCTTAATTTTTGATCGGTTGCTTTTGATCTAAAAGCAGCTATTCTAAATGTAGGGTTATTTTATTATCATAATAAAAAGGAGGCTTAAAATGGCAAAAGTAACCAGGGAAATGGTAGAAAATACGGGCATTAACGTGGATGAGCTTGTGGAGCTTCTGGTAAAAAATGCATCAGCCGAACTTACCACTTTCTATTATTATACTATCTTAAGGGTAAATCTTATAGGGCTAGAAGGTGAAGGAGTAAAAGAAATAGCAGAAACAGCAAGAATTGAAGACAGAAACCATTTTGAAGCACTTGTTCCAAGAATTTATGAATTAAATGGAAAATTACCGGAAAACATGAAGGATTTCCATGATATATCTTCTTGTCCTCCGGCTGCACTACCCAAAGATCCAAAGGATGTAGAGGCAGTCCTTAATGTCCTTGTAGGAGCTGAAAGATGTGCTGTCAGAGGCTATACCCATATCTGTAACCTTACGGCCGGAAAAGACCACCGGACCTATGACTTATCGCAGGCGATATTAAATGAAGAAATAGAACATGAAAGCTGGTTCTCTGAATTCCTTGGGGAAGGCCCTTCTGGCCATTTCCTTAGGAGAGGAGAAACTTCTCCCTTTGTTAGCAAATTCTTGAGGTAGAAAGTTAGATTAAATAGGCGTAGTTGGAAAATAATGTTGGTCTATGCGGCAGCATTGGTTAAATATAGAAGATATGAAAGAATTAGGTATAGGTGAATTAAAGAAATTTAATGGCAGAGATGGAAACAGGGCTTATGTAACATATGACGGGCTAATTTATGATGTAACTGCAAGTTTTTTATGGAAGGACGGAAAACACCAGGTTATACACTATGCTGGCAGGGATTTGAGTGAAGAATTGGAAAATGCTCCCCATGGAATAGAATTTCTAAAAAGATTCCCAGTTATAGGCAGGCTAAAAGAGAATTTTTAAGCCGGCCCGGCCCATTTACAGTATTTGTGCCAACCGATGATGCATTTGCAAAGCTTTCTGCAGACACCCTGGATACGGTGTTGGCTGATCCTAGCGGTACTTTAACTGACATACTACTTTATCATGTAGTATCTGGCAAGGTAATGGCAGCCGATGTAGTTAATTTAACCAGTACAGAAACAGTAGGAGGAAATATGCTCTCTATTGATACCTCTGACGGTGTAATGATTGATGGCGCAAAGGTTATTGTTACTGATATTTACTGCTCAAATGGAGTAATTCATGTGATTGATACGGTTATGGTTCCCTAGACAGTTTTAGGGGGTGTGGTATATAAAATGGCCCCTAGGTAAAAAATGATAGGAGGTAAAACATAATAAAAAAATTTATAATAATAGCAATTTTTGTGGTAGTAGTAGCTGTTTTTGCAATACCAGGTGTACTTTTGGCAAGTCCTCCGGATCACCCAAAGGGACCTGATAGTATGCCTGAACAATCAATAAAAGGTACGCATAAGGCTATATTTAATGTACCTGAATTTCCAAGCCATATTATATACTGCCTTATGGTTAGAACAGGACTTGAGTGCCGTGATTGAGTAATAAAACTAATTGGTACATACAAATAAGCGGAAGCTATTATTAGTTCCGCTTATTGAATCAAATATTGTATTAATAATACTTAAATTTATTGCTGCTTTATGTGGTTTAATAATAATTGGAAAGCTGTATAGCTTCTTTAGGTGACAATACTTATAGAAAAATTATATTTTTATGTATGCCTATAAAAAAAGGTTTATTTAGAACTTAAAGTTATTGTGAAAAAAATTTATAATTAGAAAAAATAGTTAGGAGATGTTTATGCTTCACTGGAAAATAATTACTGCTATAGTAGTAATAGTAGGTGGGATATCCGTTATTGGAAGCTACATAATTGGAGCAATTAGAAATCCGGTTGGTGCTTCAGCATTATGGGGAGGAGTTTCAAAAAATATAATCCCGTACTATGTATTGGGCATGGTGCTTTCGGCAATTGGATTTTTGGCAACAGCTTATTATTTATTTTTTAAGATAGATATATCTTCAGTTAAAATCCTGGGTGGCCTTGACTTTAGATTCTTTATTTTTATTTACCTACTTATATTAGTGCCTTCAGCATTGTGGATGCCACTTACCATAAGAATGGTAAATAATCCAAGTTCTGGACTTGTTGCTGGTATCCAAATTGTACTTATTCTTGTTGCGATAGGTGCTCTGCTGATGTTTGTAAGTCTTCTAACACTTAGTCCCAAGGTTTTGGACTGGAGCTACTATTTATCAGTTATAGGTAGCGGTATCTTTTTTTTGCATGCTGCAGTCCTTGACGCTTCATTGTGGACAACCCTGTTTTTTAGAAATTACAGGTAATATATAAACCAATATAAATTTAGATAGGTAAGAATATGTCAAATAAAAAATCTTCTAGAATTGCTATAGTTACTGATAGTACCTCTGATATACCAAATAAACTTATTAAAGAATATAATATTGCAGTAGTTCCTTTAACCGTCAATTTTGAAGATGAGAGCTATATAGATGATGGGATAAGTTTAACCATAAATGAGTTTTATGAAAAATTAAGTAAATCAGACAAGATTCCTAAATCATCTCAGCCATCCCCAGGTGATTTTATAAAAGTATATTCAAATCTTTTTAAAACCCATGATACCATAATATCAATACATATAAGTGCCAAGTTGTCTGCTACAATAAATTCTGCGATGCTTGCTACAAAGGAATTCCCCAAAAAAGATATACATATCGTTGATTCTTTTGCAGCACACGCGCCACTGGGAATGATAGTTTTAAAGGCAGCATCACTAAATAAAGAAGGTGCTTCAAAAGATAAAATAATAAAAGCGATAGATGATATTAAAAAAAAGGTAAAAGCATTTATACTTCCCAAAAATTTAGAAAACCTGACCAAAGGTGGAAGGATTGGTAAAGTTCAAAACCTGATATCTTCAATTTTAGATCTTAAGCCAATTCTTACTCTAGACCCTTATGGTGAGATAATTTTATCCAAGATTACAAGAGGATGGGAGCATGCTAAAAGTGAGGTAATTCAGCTAATGGAAAATATGGTTGATACAAATAAAAAAATACAGGTAATTATCTCAAATGCTAATGCAGCCGATGATGTCAGTGATATGGAAACTCGTATCAGGGAAAAATTTAGAGATGTTGAGCTCTCAAAAATTAAGATTGGTATTACAGTAGGTACCCATGTTGGAACAGGCATAGGACTTACTTTTTATCAGGAGTAAGATTTATATCAGTAAAAAAGATATCTTTAAGAAAATAAAGAATATTACAAATAATTCTTCTTTAGCTGTACTTGCTACTGTGGATAATGGCTTGCCATATACAAGCCTTATTGGATATATGCTGAGCAAAGATTTTAAATACCTTTACTTTTTTACCCCTAAACATACCAAAAAATATAAAAATATTGAAATTAATCCCAATGTTTCTATTCTTATTGACAATAGAGTTAAAAATATTGATAAAAAATCTTTAATCAGTGTAGTTACTGTTATTGGAAAGGCATCAATTTTAGAAAAGCCAACACAGGATTCGGTAAATAAATTTTTGGTTAAGAATCCTGAATTGGCAGAATTTACAAAACCTGGTTCCAATGCTCTTGTAAAAGTTTATATCGATAAATATATTTTAGTTGGTAAGCTACAGAAGATAACTGAAGTAAAGCTTTAGAGGTGTAAATCGTCTATAAAAACACAATTAAGACGAATTTAATAGACTGGAGGGTATTTATCTCAGAATTTAATCCTAAAAAACTTCATATTAATTTCATTGGCAAAAAAAATTCTAAAAATCTAATATTTCCACGCAGGTACACTCTTACGCATTCTGATATTACTGGTGATCTTTTCCTGTCTATAGGACAAGACTATGACTATGGGAAATTTTCAAGTCTTTATTCAAAACTAATGCGCGATGAGGTTTTAGGGCAATGGCAGAATATGGGCAAAGTAAGCTTAGGCATATATTGCCTTGTCAGCGGGGGCATAGCTATAGGTCCTGCAAAATGGCGAGAGTCAATATTCAGGCAACATATGAAAATGGTACTTGAAGCTATCTGTTATGGTGACAGGTCATTTCTTAGAGAAAACCAGGAATTTTTGAGTGCACTCATTTATGTTCATTTTCTTACAAGGAACAAAAAAACCAACAGTGTAGAGGAATGGGGCATTGTTACTGATTTTATGCCCGAGAATTAATTATATAT
>JBNJCV010000095.1:0-4646 GCA_051744245.1 Actinomycetota bacterium
CAACTTTTTTGAAGGCAAGCTAATTTTTTTTATTTCTTCTCTCTGTGCATAAGCTTTCTCTAAATACTTTAGTATATTATCTTTTGTATAATTCCAACCGTTATCCTGATGTTTTACAAAGTTTTGAACAATGGCAACAGTAGCATTTTTCCTTCCAGAATTGTAGTCAATAAAAGATAACAAAGAGGGTGTATTTTTAAAACCCCTTTTTGTCAAAAAAGATGTGGTTTCGAGTTCAGGGTTTTTTCCATATTCTATTTTACGGTAAAGTTTTAATATAAGTTGGTCTCCATATATTATTGAAGTATTGCTCTGCTCACCCTTTGAAATAGTTACACTTATTTTGTCCTTATTAAGCTCTTCTAATATCGTATTTAACTTCTTGTATTTTTTTACTTTAAGCTTTCTGCATTTTTTTCTTATCTTATTTTTATTTTCAAATAAATTCAGGAAATTAATCCAAAAGTCTTGGTTATTTGTTCCTTCTACCAGCCATCCTTCAGTATCTTTATATTTAACCTTTGCGGCCACTGAATTTTCCTCAATTTCATCGATTGATTCTACAAAACTCAGTATTATTAAATAATACTCAGATTCTTTTTTATAATAATTTATTTGAATCAACACCAAAAAGTCATTAATTTTCTTAGTGGGAATTGTAATATGGTCAACAATATTAATTTTCTTTATCTTTTCACCCTTTGATGCATACCATCGTCTAGTAACTATTATTCTAGAGAGTTGTTTTTCAAGCTCTGCCACCTGTTTTGTATTAGTGAAAAATTTCCATTTATCATGAACATCTATTAGTGGCAATCTATCTTTAAAATCTTTTATGTCCCTGTCTTCTGGTTTAACTTTTTCTTTTTTAAGCAGAAACCAGTAAAAAGTATGTGGGCCCAAGCTTAAGGGATATTTACCGTCAATTTTTGGAAACTTAGACATGCCAAAAATCTCTACAGGGGTGTGGTTTTCATATGAAGAAAGGTCAAGCTCTACTGATTGGCTGAACCTAGACAGATTAAATACTGCTAATATTATTTCACCTTCATATTCTCTTGTAAAAGCAAGTATCCTGTAATTATCAGGTTCTAAAAATTTAATAGCTCCCCTGCTTAACGGTTTATACTTTTTCCTTATAGCAATTATTCTTTTCATCCACCAGAATAGCGAATGTAAATTTGTTTGCTGTGTTTCTATATTTATAGTTTGATAATGGTATTCTGGATCTATTATAACTGGTAGGTAAAGCTTCTGTGGATTACAGGCAGAAAAACCTGCATTTTTACCCCCACTCCATTGCATGGGAGTCCTTACTCCATTACGGTCTCCCAAATAAATATTGTCTCCCATATTAATCTCGTCACCATAATAGATTACTGGTGTACCTGGAAGGGAAAATAGCAGTCCATTAATAAGTTCTATCTTCTTTCTATTGTTACCCAGGAGGGGACTTAACCTTCGCCTAATCCCAAGATTTAACCTCATTTGGTGATCTGTGGCATACATCCTGTACATATAGTCTCTTTCTTCATCTGTAACCATTTCAAGGGTAAGCTCATCATGGTTTCTAAGAAATAAAGCCCATTGACAACTTTCAGGAATTTCTGGGGTTTGCCTTATAATATCAACTATATGAAATCTATCTTCCATTTGCAGTGCCATAAAAAGTCTAGGCATAAGCGGAAAGTGAAAAGCCATATTACATTCATCGCCTTTGCCAAAATATTCTGCGGCATCTTCAGGCCATTGGTTTGCTTCAGCTAATATCATTTTATTCTTAAACTTATCGTCTATATGTTTCCTAAGATTTTTTAAGAATTTGTGAGTCTGAGGCAAGTTTTCACAAATTGTATTTTCTCTTTCATATAAATAAGGGACAGCATCAAGCCTTAGGCCATCTACTCCTATTTTTAGCCAATAGTCCACAATCTCAAAAATATACTCTTGAAGGTGCTTACTATTGTAATTCAGATCTGGTTGATGGCTGTAAAATCTATGCCAGTAATATTTTTTGGCCAAAGGATCCCACGCCCAGTTAGAAGACTCGAAATCTTTGAATATTATTCTCGCTTTCCTGTACTTATTGGGATTGTTGCCCCAAACATAAAAATTATGCCATTTTGTACCTTCCTTTGCTTTTCTAGATTTTTGGAACCATTTATGCTGGTCAGAAGTATGGTTTAATACTATTTCTGTAATAACTCTTAAATCTCTTTTATGTGCTTCTCTTATAAACTTTTTAAAATCCTTTATGTTCCCATAGGATTTATGTATTTTTTTATAATCAGATATATCGTAGCCATCATCCTTTAAAGGAGAAGAGTAAAATGGCAATAACCATATACAGGTTATTCCAAGATCTTTTAGGTAGTCTAATTTCTCGATTAATCCTTTAAAATCCCCAATGCCGTCATGATTGCTATCTTTAAAAGCTTTGACATGCAGTTCGTATATTATGGCATCCTTGTACCAGGTTATATTTTTAAAAGCTTTACCTTTTTCAGTCTTCATTTTTCCCCTTACATAAAGTAGTTAAAGTCCTTTTCACTTCTTATAAATTTTTTAACCAAAAATATATGCGCTGGTACAACATAAGGATCAAGTTCAACATAATTTTTATTTCCTGTCCATTGATACCTGCTTCCACTTAACAAATCTTGCATCTTATATATTTCACCAGGACTGATGTCAAATTTTCCAATAGGGACCTCTAACCAACCTGATTGTTTATTATAAGGATCTAAATTTACCACTACTAGTATTATATTTGAACCTTCCCTGCTTTTTTTAAAAAAGCTTAATATTTGATCATTATCAATATTCAAAAATTCAAGATTTCGATTATTTTGCAATGCTTTATTTTTCTTTCTGATCTGGTTAATTTTCTTAATAAAGAACCTAATATTCTCGGAATCTTCAAGATCCCAATTCCTAATCTGGTATTTTTCAGAATCCAGGTATTCTTCACTTCCTAACTCTTTTGGCCTATGTTCACACAGTTCAAAAGCGGGACCATATATCCCATAACTTGAGCTCAAGGTTGCAGCAAGAACTAATCTTATTATAAAAACCTCCCTTTTGCCTGTTTGTAGATACTCAGATAGTATATCCGGGGTATTCGGCCATAGATTTGGTCTAAAATATTCCTTTACTTTTGTATTATAGAGTTCTGAAAAATAATTAATTAATTCCCATTTGGTATTTCGCCAGGTAAAGTATGTGTAAGACTGGTCAAATCCCAGCTTTGCCAAATAATACATAACCTTAGGCCTTGTAAAGGCTTCAGATAGAAATATGACTTCGGGATATTTATTTTTGATATTTTTTATGAGCCATTCCCAAAAGTTAAAGGGTTTTGTGTGAGGATTATCTATCCTGAATATCTTTATATTATTTCTTATCCAAAACTCAATAACACTTTTTAATTCAAGCCAAAGTTTTTTGTAATCTTCAGTTTCAAAATTAATGGGGTAGATATCTTCATACTTTTTAGGTGGATTTTCGGCATATTTAATGCTGCCATCTGGCCTCTTAAAAAACCAGTCAGGGTGTTCTCCTATATATGGATGTTCCGGTGAGCACTGAAATGCTATATCTAATGCTACTTCTATTCCTAATTTCTTTGCTTGCTTTACCAGTTCTTTAAAATCATCCATATTTCCAAGTTTGGGGTGAATACTTTTATGGCCTCCTTCCGGAGATCCAATAGCCCAAGGACTTCCAGGATCTCTGTTGGTTGCAACAGGAGAATTATTTTTTCCTCTCCTGGATTTATGACCTATGGGATGTATTGGCGGCAAGTACAGGACATTAAATCCTAAATCAGCAATATATGGTAGAAATGAAATAAGGTCTTTCAAAGTTCCATGTTTCCCATCACCAGAAGAAAGAGATCGGGGGAATACTTCGTACCAGGAACTGAAATTAGCTTTTTCCCTATCCACTATTATTTGCAATTCTTTTTCATAAGTAGTGGTAATATCTTTTGGAAAGTATTTATCCATTAATATTTCTAAATGTTCACTCAGAGCAATAGAAATTTTTTTATCATAATCCCCTTCTCTCAATATGCTAAGATATCCCCTTATATCTTCTTTATCAGTGTTATCCTTGGCTTGCTCTAATATCTTTTCAGCCATAATAGTTACTAAGCCCAAGTCGGACGTTATTATTTGTGATGCCTCAAGTTTTTTTTGCATATCTTGTTTTAAAGTTTTAAACTTATCTACCCATGCCTTGATAGTAAATAAGTAAACACCAAGCTGGTTTACTGTAAAAGCACCTCGCCATCTATCATTTACCAAAAACTTCATTGGTACTTCATTCCATTTATTCTGCTCTTTTTTTCTATACAATAAAGAGCTTGAAATAGTGTCATGACTATCTATGAAAATATCTGCCTCTACTATTACTTCTTCCCCAATTATCCTTTTAACTGGGAATTTTCCACCATCTAATTCCAGATTTATGCTCTCAATTACTATCTTCCTCTTTGTATTATTATCTAAATTCTTAATCATATTTTAGTTATAATTTCTAGATACGTTATATAAATTATATAATTATTTCTAATAGTTTTTAAATAAGTATTAAAAACATGCATCTATCTCAAATTTGTTTCAATAATAACAGGATTTCCTTAT
>JBNJCV010000096.1:0-4623 GCA_051744245.1 Actinomycetota bacterium
CCAGGAAGAAATCCTAAGAAAATTACAGGAAGAAGTGGATAAATTAAGCACTAAAGATATTATAAACCAGATGATGATGTCTTTATCAAGTCTTGCTTACAAAAAGATGGGATTGCCTGCCGGTGTAAATGATAAGTTTAAAAATGAAACTGATGCCAAACTTGCAGTGGATGCTTTCGATGCTTTACTGAAAGTTGTAATGGATGAAATATCAGCGGCTGAAAGGGAAAACCTGCAATCTTCACTCTCCAATCTCCAGGTTAATTTTGTGAAGATATTTAAATAAATTTACTTTGGGAAAATCAGGCAGTTTCTATTACTATTTTTATTGCTTTACCTGATTTTGCTATATCCAATGCTTTAAAATAATCCTGGAGCTTAAATTTGTGGGTTATAAGGTCTGAAACTTTTATTTTGCCCTTATCTATTAAATCCATCGCCCGGCTATTTTGGTCCGGTGTTGAATCGCTGGTGCCGGTAAGGGTAAGCTGGTTGTAGTGTATAAGGTTTGCATCCAGGCTGATTTCCGAATTGGTTTTAGAAAGGCCTGCAAAATAATTAATCCTTCCAAGTTTGTTGGCATATTTTAGACAGCCGGCAAAAAGTTCCTTTGAAGGGGCACATATCATAATAATGTCGGGACCATAGCCGCCAGTTTCCTTTAATACTAATTTTTCAAGGTCTTCTTTTTCATTGTTTATCACTAAATCCGGCCTGTATTTCTTTGCAAACTCTAATCTTTCAGCTGAGATGTCTGCAATAATTATCCTGGATACTCCATTGTATTTTGCCAGTTTGAGCTGCAGCAAACCTATCGGGCCTGCTCCAAGTATTAGCATAGAATCATCTTTTTTTATCGCTGATCTCATTTGGCTGCTTAAAACTACTGCCAGGGGTTCAGCAAAGCAGGCTTCTTCAAAGCTGGTGCCACCGGCTATTTTATGTACGGAGCCTGCAGATATTGCTATGGCAGGAATTTTAATATATTCGGCAAAAGCTCCGTCAATATCAAAGCCAATGGTTACCTTATTCTCACACATTTCCTCATGGCCTTTTTTGCAGTATACACATTTTGTACAGGGTATAACCGGGGAAACATTGATCCTGTCTCCAGGCTTGAAATGTTTTATTCTTCTTCCTGTCTTTTCAATTATTCCAGAGAATTCATGCCCGGTAATCCTGGGGAAGGGCATATTTTTTATCCCTCTTCTTGTCATTTTGGTGCTGGAGCCTTTATCCAGCTTAATATCTGTGCCGCATATGGCACATGCTTTTACCTTCACCAGGATATCTAGTCCCCCAATAGAAGGCTTTTCTACTTCTTCTAGGCTAGATTTTGCATTTCCTTTAAAAACTAAAGCTTTCATAGGGTAGCTGTTTTCTTAATTGCTATCTCTACTGCTTCCCTGCAGCTGGAAGCCTTTATTATATCAGGCCTATCTTTACTGTAAAATGGCTTGATATCCCATGAATCTATGGCAATAAGCGGCTTGCTATAAGTTAAAGCATAACCAATCTCGGTTAAGGTGCCAGCACTTCCATCAATGGCAATAACTGCATCCCCTGATAAAACTACCGCAACATTCCTTGCATACCCCATTCCCGTAGGGATTTTTAGGTCAACATATTTATTGGCAGTATTAGGATCACCGGAGGGGAGTATGCCCACAGTTAAGCCGTTTTCCTCTTTTGCCCCCTTGCAGGCAGCTTCCATTACTCCAGTTAAACCTCCGCATATGAGGATTACACCATTTTTGGCTATTTCTTTTCCTACTTCGTAGGCTTTATTGTATACTGGTGAATCTTTTTCAACAGTGCTTCCGCCAATAACTGAAATTTTTATAAACTTATCTGATATATTCAACATATTTCTCCGTCTATGCTTTCCAATTTTTTTACCATTATATATTATTCTTTTACAAATAGCATATTATGATATAAAGTAAATAAACGCCATGGAGGATAACATAAAAAAAGCTGAAAAACTTCTGAAAGATTATAAAGGGAAAAATTATACCTTTGGAATAGACTGCCTTGATTCACTTGGCAACTATGTAAAGCAGTTTGGATCTAACACTCTCCTTATAATTTCAGAAAGCCAATGGGCAAAACCCCTTAAGAAAAGGGTGCTTGATATACTTATACAAAACGGAATTGAAAGGCTAGATGAGGTTGACACTTCTAAGCCAAATACTCCAGTAGAAGATGTTTTAAGCTTGTCAAAGGTGGTTAATGAAAATGAACCTGATAGCATACTTTGCGTTGGTGGAGGGTCTGCTATAGATTGTGCAAAAATTGCAAATATTTTAGCATCTTTAGATACAGATGCTGTAGAACCTTATTTAGGGGAAGGAGAAGTTAGCAAGGCTTTAAAAAAAAGCGGCAAGCAACTGTATCCCCTGGTAGCTGTACAGTGCAATGCAGCCTCCGGATCCCATTTAAGCAAAAATGCAGTAATTACTTTCCCGCAATCCCAACAAAAAAAATTAATATCAGACCAGGTTTTAATTCCTGACAGGTCTGTTTTTGACTATTCAACCACTTTAAGCCAGGGAAGAGAACTTACAATAGATGGGGCGCTAGACGGGTTTTCTCATTCGCTGGAAGTTTATTACGGGTTAAAGGATAATGGGCTGGCTGAAGATGTATGCCTGACCTCCATTAACCTTATAGTAAATTACTTGCCTAAATTGGTAAAAAATCTAAAAAGTTTTGAATACAGGAAGGCTATAGGATTGGCTACTGATCTGGGGGGTTATGCTCTTATGCTGGGAGGCACAAGTGGGCCGCATCTTAACAGTTTTTCCATGGTTGATGTTTCTACCCATGGCAGGGCATGTGCAATCCTAAATCCCTATTACACAGTTTTTTATGCTCCTAAAATTATGCAAAAGTTAGAAAAGATTTCTGCTATATTCTCGGATTATATGGAGGGGAAAATAGATATAGATGACAGCAGAAAAACTGGGGAAGCAGTTGCTGGTGCAATTCTGAATTTCTTTAAGTCCCTGGATTTTCCTACTAAATTAGATGATATTGAGGGTTTTTCAGAGAAACATATAAATAGGGCAATAAATGCGGCTAAAAATCCCCAGTTGGAGATGAAGCTTAAAAACATGTCAGTACCTTTAAATATAGAAAATGTTGAAAAATATATGAAGCCCATACTGCTGGCAGCTAAAAAGGGCGATTTTAGTTTGATAGAAAACTTATTTTAAGAAATTCTATTAACCCTTACAAATTCTTCAGTCATATATCGAAACTATAATGATGCAGAATGATAAATTCAGCATGTTCATATTCTTAATATGGATAAAATTAGAACTCATAAGCTCCTTTGGTAAAACCTTCCACATAAAATTGTAAATTTTATTTTGGGAATGGCCATGTAGATTTTAAGTGTAATTGCTTTATTTTATGATTAGATAAAGAAAATAAAAGTGATTAAATTTAAGCTAAGACTAGCCTCGATTGATAATTTAATTGTTTTATGTATAATTAATATGTAAAATATTTATGTTTCTCTAAGGAGTAAAATATGGGAAAGACAACCGTGTTTATTGATGAAAAGCTTTTGGAAAGTGCAATTAAGGCTATAAATGCCAAAAGTAAAAAAGAAGCAATAGAAAAAGGGTTAAAAGAATTAGTACATAGGAAGAATATAGAAGCTCTGAGGAAAGAATTGGGAACTTATGATTTAGTCCTAACTTTGGATGGCCTTGACAAGTTAAGAAAGGGGCAATAGTTGTTTCTAGTAGACACTTCTGCATGGATATTTGCTTTAAGAAAAAATTTCTTTCAACCATTAAAAAAAAGGATAGATAATTTGTTAATGCTGGATATGATTAATATTTTCGGTATGGTCAGATTGGAAATCATGGGAGGGGTAAAAACAAAAAAAGAACTCAACTCCCTTAATAATTATCTGGGAGCACTTGAAGAAATACCGGCAGACACCCAATTATGGGAAGATGCAGGTAGGTTGGCTTTCGATCTTAGAAGGAAGGGCTTAACTATTCCTTATACCGATATATTGATAGCATCCGCTGCAATTAGATCAAAATCTGTGCTTTTACATGCTGATTCACATTTTGATATTATTGGACAGGAAACAGAACTACAAGTTGAAAGTTATGTCTCCTGCATAAAAAATGATAATTAAAAAAAATCAGCAGATAGCTCCTAACTATATTATTGATTACAGTCCTCTTCACTGCTTTTAACCCGGCAGGCCAGAAAAATTATTTAAAAAAATTCTCTTTGCCTTTTATAAATTTCATTATTTTCTCGGCCAGGCTTATTGCCCTTTTCGCATCTTCTTCTGCAAATGCATTTGCCGGTATTCCTCCCGGAAGGCCATCTGGGTACCTGGTGGGTATATAATATGCGTCCAGGGGCCCGGCTATGCGGAAGAGATTACCAAAGTCTTTATCATATCTTAATGAGTCATCCACAAGGTCTGCTACTGAATGGCCCCATACAGCATGTTCGCCTTTTTCATACAGGTAAGCTTTAAGCATTTTTTCTGCTGATTGCTGGGCAAGGAAGCAAGCTATATTAAACCTTTTACCTTTGTAATTATACCTGGCGTCATCGAGGTCTTTTTCTGCCTGGAGCAGCCAC
>JBNJCV010000097.1:0-4580 GCA_051744245.1 Actinomycetota bacterium
AAGGAAGGTTATTAGTTATTTTGGACCAAAGAGAGAAAAAAGTTTTAGAACACCAATTAAGGTTTGAAAAATTAGTAGCAAGAATATCAAAAGAATTAACAAATTTTACTTACGGTAATCTTGATAATAAAATTAATAATGCCTTAGAGCTGATAGGTAGTTTTGCAAATGTAGATAGAAGCTATGTTTTTTTATTAAACAGTAACAATAAACTAGTTAGCAACACCCATGAATGGTGTGCAAAGGAAGTAGAAGCCCAGATAGAAAATCTTCAAAATATACCTGCAGGGTCTATCCCCTGGTGGATGGGAAAAATTAATAGGCTAGAAAATATATCTACACAAAATGTGGATGAGATGGATCCGGAAGCGGCTGCTGAGAAAAAGATATTAAAAGAACAGAAAATAAAGTCTGTTTTAGTTGTGCCTTTGGTTGCTGATGAAAAAGCTATTGGCTTTATGGGATTTGATTCGGTAAAAAAAATAAAAGATTGGCAACGCGAAGAAATTAGACTGCTAGAAGTTATTGCAGAGATAATCGGGAGCGCAATAAAAAGATCCAAATTAGAAAAAGATTTATTTAAAGAAAAGAAAAGGTTTAAAAACCTTGTAGACACTCTTCCAGAAATTGTTGTGGAAACTGATAGCAATTTTAATATTGTTTTTGTAAACCGTGTTGGATTTAATTTAACTGGTTATACAAAGGCTGATATTAAAAAAGGTCTAAGCATCTTTGATTTTTTACACAGTGATGACCGCATCCGTGCTAAAAAAAATATAGAAATGTTAATAGGAGGGGCTGATATTGGCACCATTGAATATATGATTGTAAGAAAAGATGGGAAAACTTTTCCTGCTATTACAAATAGCAGTTGTATCTACAAGAATGGCAAGTTTAGTGGTTTGAGAATACTTGCAGTAGATATATCAAAACAAAAGAGAGTCCAAGAGAAGATAAAAGAAAGCGAGAAAAAATATAGGGAACTTTTTGAAAATTCCTTGGATGGCATATACAGAACCACCCTGGATGGCAGATATATTGATGCAAATCCTGCTCTTATAAAAATGCTAGGATATAGTGACAGACAAGACCTATTTTCCATAAATATAGAAAAACAGCTTTATGCTAATGAAAAAGATAGGCCAGGTCCTGGCAACAGGAACAGGATTTTTGAAACTAGATTAAAGAAAAAAGATGGTACTATTATTTGGGCTGAGATTAGCTCCAGGGTCATTTATGAAAAAGGTATACCTAAATATTATGAAGGCATAGTAAGAGATATAACTTATAGAAAAAAAATGGAAAAGCAGCTAAGATATAAGTCTTTCCATGACCAATTGACCGGTTTATATAACAGGGTCTATTTTGAAGAGGAAGCTAGAAGGCTTGATTCAAGTAGAAATCTTCCCATAAGTGTAATTATGGGTGACATAAATAGTCTAAAACTTATAAATGATGCTTTCGGATATAAAGAGGGAGATAAGATATTGTGTGAATATGCAAAAATCTTAGAAAAATGCTGCAGAAAAAGCGATATTGTTTCTAGATATAGTGGTGATGAATTTTCAATAATTCTACCCAATACAAAAAAAGAGGTTGCAAATAATATAATTGCTAGAATAAGAAAAGAGTTAAAAAAAAGTGACAGCAAAACTAAAAAGGTTAGTATTTCTTTAGGTTGTGTTACTAAAACAAAAAAAGAGACAAATATTCTAAATATCTTAAAACAGGCTGAAAATAATATGTATAAAAACAAACTATTAGAAAGAGATAGCATCTCTGCATCCATTATAAAATCCCTTGATGTAACACTTACAGAGAAAAGCTTAGAGACTGAAAACCATGCCCAAAGATTAAAGGAAATGGCTAAAAAATTTGCAAAAGAAGTTGGCCTTTCAGATTATAAAATGGGTGAACTTTTACTCCTGTGCAATCTACATGATATTGGAAAGATAGCAATACCTGAAAAAATATTAACCAAGAAAGGAAAACTTACTGACAGTGAATGGAAGCTTATAAAAAGGCATCCAGGAATTGGATACAATATTGCAAAATCAGCACCTCAGATCTCCCATATAGCAAAAGCATTACTAAACCACCATGAATGGTGGGATGGTTCGGGTTATCCAAAAGGATTAAAAGGGGAGGATATTCCTATAGTATCTAGAATACTATCAATTATTGATGCATATGATGTCATGATAAATGGCAGGGTTTACAAAAAACCTATGTCTAAAGCGGAAGCAATAAAAGAATTAAAACTATTTTCAGGAAAGCAGTTTGACCCTAACTTGGTAGATATATTTATAAATAAGGTATTAAAATAGTTGACAAGCATTAGATAAATAATTTAGATATTCTATTACGTTTCTATATTATAAAAAATCCACATTTTAAATATTAATAGGCATTATTTTTCATAGATTTATTATATAATAGTATTATAAATATTGAATATTACTATAAATAATATTATTACAAAATAATGTAAAATGTTATAGAGATATTTAGAAATAGGGATGACTTGGATAAATTAGTTAACACTCCCAACACTAAATACAAGTCTGGTATAAGAAATAGAGCAATACTGGCAGTACTAAGTTATGCAGGTCTTAGGGTATCTGAGCTAATAAACCTAAAACTAGCTGACATAAAAAAGAAGGATTCAACCATAAGGGTAAATAATACCAAAAGAGGTAGTTTCAGGATGGTTTACGTGCCAGGGTATTTGTTTTTGTATATTGATAGGTACCTAAAGGCAAAACCTAAAAGCAGGTATCTGTTTTGCTCACGCTATGGCAATAGGCTATTGCCAGACTATATTCAGAAGATGGTAAAAAGGTATGCTAAAAAAGTGGACAAAAATAAGGATATCCATCCTCATGCGCTAAGGCATTCCATAGCTACCATATGGCTAAAGGAAGGTAAACCTATTAGAGGGATACAAAAACAACTAGGGCATAAAAACCTAGCCACTACACAAATTTATATGGATTACTTTGATGATGATAGGAAAAAGGATTTTTCTAAAGTAGAAAAGTTTGGGGAAAAAGAGTTGAAAGAAAGGATAGAGTGGTTGCAGGAAGAGGTTCAGAAATTGAAAGAGTGTAGGCTAAAATTTTAAACCAAATTTTATTTTGTGATAAACTCTATAATTATAGAGTTTTACAAAATACCTAAATATAATTTATCTGATTAAGTTATTAAGTCGATCTTTCTTAGCATTTTTATCTTCATACATTACTTTCTCAGCTTCTTTAATGGTGGTATTTATATTTTTATCCATAGTCTGTTTAACAGAAAGCCCAATGCCAACACTTAATGGTACACCCTTGCTTCTTTCCAGGTCTAATTTTTTTTCTATTCTTCTAATTATCTTTCTTGCTAAAAATTTAGAAGTTTTTGGAAGAAGGACTGTAAATTCATCTCCGCCCCACCGGGCAATAATGTCTTCACTTCTGCAGCAATTTTTCAAGATCTCCCCAAATTTTTTTAGCAGTTTGTCCCCTTCTAAATGACCTAATTTATCATTTACATATTTTAAATTATTTAAATCCATCATTAAAATACTTAAAGGAAGTTGTCTTTCTGTATCAAGCCTTTCAATTTCTTTTTCAAAAAAGGCTCGGTTATACAGCCCTGTCAGTTCATCATGGTAGCTTAAAAACTCTAATTTTTTTTCAATTTGTTTCCTTTCAGTAATATCTTGACCTACCATTAAAATGCCTGTATCAATATCTTCTAAACTTGAGATTTTTGTTATGTTCCAAAGGGTAATGTAACTGCCTCCATCCTTTGTTTTTATTTCCTGCTCATAATTTTTAATATCAGTACCATTTAATACTTCCTGTAATGAATTTTCTAAACCATTCCTTTCTTTGGTTGGGACAGATAGTTCAAGGAAATTGCGTCCCATAACTTCTTCTTTGTTGTAGCCGAAAAATTTTGCTGATGATTTATTATACTCAATAATTTTATATTCTGTAGTAAGGACAATGATAAAGCTTCCTGCTGTATTAATTAATGTCCTAAAACGTGTTTCACTCTCTTTTAGTTTTTCATATGTTCTGTTATTGTAAAGTGCAGCTGCAGCAATGTTACCAAAAGTAAGGGCAATTTTTTTATCCTCCCTATCAAAACCTTCTTTTTTGTTTGCCAAGCCCAGCAGCCCTACAGCTTTTCCATCTAAAATCAAAGGAGCAAATAAAACATTATTAAGTTTTGCATGCCCTTTAGGTAGATATTTTGTCCAATGACTAGCGTTAAAATTATTATCATAAACAACCCTGGTTTCTTCATAAGCTTTTTTACGCAAACCTCTTATTGGCATCGGCAAATCTGAATCAACCGTACAAGGTAATCCACCAGAATCCAGGTACAGTACTTCGTTTTCCTTACCATTCTTACTTAACAGAGCTACATAGCCAGAGGTAGCTCCAATAATATTTTTGCATGTAGTAAAAATAAATTGTGCCGTTTTTTCAAAACTCTTAAATTTTAAAACAGCATTAATTCCCTGGATTATTGCTTCTTTTTCCTTATTTAATTTTTCTAATTCATTTATAGCTTTTTTCAAATCT
>JBNJCV010000098.1:0-4576 GCA_051744245.1 Actinomycetota bacterium
CCCTTAGAGTTGATTAGAGCTACCTCTAAAGCATTATCATGGTACATTACATCCTGAATGCCTTTAATCCTGTTGTCTTTACCCTTGGTTATCTTTTCCAGGTCTTTAGTAGCCTTTATTTTTTCTTCTGGCTTTAATTTAAAGTAGTTTTTGCTAAATAGGCTATCTGTGCCGGTTGTTTTTTCCGGGTATAAGTATTCTTCCTTTCCAGGCAGGGCATTTATATCTTCCTTTGTGGTAATCCTGCTATTCTCTATAGCCCTTTCCACACAATCTGAAATGCTGCTTCCTTCCAGCATAGAAGTATAAGCATAGCCTATAGCGTTATCCTTAAATACCCTTATGCCTATGCCGCTGGAGTCAGAAAAAGAAAGCGAATCCACCCTTCCCTCAAATACTTCTATATCATTTTCCACAGAATTAGAGGCATAAACCTCATAACCGTCTAGATTTTTTCCTTCCAGGTTTTTTGCAACTTCTTTACAGATTCCAGTAAGTTTTTTTTCCTGCATTATTTTTCTGTGCCTCCCACGGTCATTTTTGCCACTTTTATGGTTGGCTGGCCCACTTCATTAGCAATAGACTGGCCATTCTTTCCACAGAAACCGGGAGCAAAACCTAAATCATTTCCCACTGCTTCTATTTTTTGCAGAACATTTGGCCCATTTCCTATAAGGGTCGCACCCTTTATGGGCTCTCCAATCTCGCCATTTTCTATAATGTAGCCTTCACTTATTCCAAATACAAAGTCTCCGGTAGCAGGATCCACCTGGCCGCCTGCAAATTCCTTGGCATAAATTCCCCTGCTAACAGATCCGATTATTTCTTCAGGAGCCTCGCTGCCATTGGCAATATAGGTGTTGCTCATCCTGGGATAAGGTATATGCCTGTATGACTGTCTCCTGCCATTTCCAGTCTGGACCGAGCGCAGTTTCTTTGAAGATTTCAGGTCAAAAATATAGCTTTTAAGGATACCTTCTTCAATCAGGGTAGTTTTACCGCTTCTATATGACTCATCATCAAACCTGTAGGAGCCCCAATGGCCTTCCAGGCTAGGATCATCTATTGCTGTAACCAGGCCAGAGGCCACTTTTTTATCCAGTTTTCCCTTAAACACTGAAGCATCCTTTATTATGGCATCAGCTTCCAGGCCATGTCCGCAGGCCTCATGAAAAATAACTCCCCCAAAAGCGGGCCCAATTACTACCGGCATCTCACCCGCAGGAGCTCCCACTGCATCCAGCATCCTAACCGCAATTCCTGCTGCCTGGAGCGCCAAATCTTCAGGCGATTTCTGGCCGAACATCTCATACCCTAGAGTCTTGGCATAAGATTTATAGCCAGTCCTTATTTCCCCTTCCTTAGCCGCCACTACATTTACAGTAAGGATAGCCTTTACTGATTTTTCATAAGAAGAGTGGCCCCATGAATTGGCAATAAATATTTCCTGTTCCAGATCTGAGATATTTGAAGCTACCTGTATTATGTGCTGGTTAAAATTCCTGGCAGAACTGTCAACCACTGAAAGCATATCCCTTTTTTCCTCAAGGGCAATGGTGCTGGGCTTCTTTTCAGCCTCACTAGAGCTCTTAGAAGCCTCCCCCACTTTTATAGCCCTGCCTGCATTGCTGCTCTCAATAGAACTTGCTAGGATTCTTGCAGCATTAAGCAAATCATCTTTTTTAATTGAATCAACATAGCCATAATAAGTCGAACCTTCATGCCATAGCCTTAAACCACAGCCGAGGTCAAAACCGCCTATAGAGCTTTCTATTTTTTGGTCTTCCAGTTTTATGCTGTTATTTACTTTCTTCTGCAAATAAATCTCAGCAAAATCCCCGCCACTTTTTAGCATGGCGGACAGTACTTTCTTTACTAAACTGCTATCAATCATATAATTTTTCTAGCTATGATATTTCTTCTTCTGCTTTCTCGGCTGCGTCTTTTCCTTCTTTTACTACTTTATCTAGCTTTGAGCCTAAAGTGTCTGTAACCTTTTTAGCTCTTTCTTTTCCTTTCTTTACAAATTCTTCTCCTTTGGCCCTTGCCTCAGAGGCTTTTTTTCCACTTTGGTCTACAAAATCCTTGGTTTTTTCTGCTGCCGTATCAAAGCCTTTCTTGCTCTTATCTACTACTTCTTCACTTTTTTCCTTGATATCTTTTCTTATTTCCTTGCCTGATTTAGGTGCATAAAGCATCCCAATAATAGCTCCAATAAAAAGACCTGAAAACAAAGATATTATAACAGGTAAAGCTTCACTTTTTTCAATTTCTCTTTTTTTATCTTCCACTGTTTCCCCTCCTTGTAAATTATTTTTTTAAAAGGTTAATAGTATTATAAAGCAAAGTGCTATTTTTTTTTAATATCCTAATTTTATCCCGGGCACCATTTAATTCCTCCATAGCTTTTGCCGCCCTGCCCTTTAACTTTTCAAAAGATTTCATCTCTTTATCTAATTTTTCAGCTGCATCCTTCAGGTTGTTTACAGAAGGCATTACTTCTTTATCCACCTTGGAAGAGAATCTTTTCATGTTCTTAGAAAGCCTAAAAAAAGATATGGCAACCATTACCCCCACTACCACTAGGCTTCCTATAAATATTAAAGTTGTAATACCTACAATGCCCAAAGGACTCATAATTCTCCCTTTTTGTTATATATTTTAATATCTTTTATTTAAAAAACAAACAATCTAATTTATAATATACAAAAATTACTATAGTAAGTGAGGGCAAGTATAACATGAAACAGGCAAAAAGGTTATTTTTAATATTTTTCCTATCTGTTTTAAGTTTAATTTTTATGGCAGCTTTTTTTTCCTGCAGCCAGCCTGAAATAGAGCAGGGCGAGGAAGTTAGCCTGGAAGAAGAAACAGAAGAAGCCGCCGGAGAAGCTGAGGAAATATCAGAAGAGGAAGAAATAATTGACGTAATAGAAGAAAAAGTTGATTACGATACAGCAGAAGTTGGTGCAGAAATCAAGGGCTTTATACCAGGTTATCTATGTACCAATAAGGATAACTACATAGAAATTGAAATAACCAACACCTCTGACTTTAAATGGAAAAAAGACGGTCAGAACATGGTAAGGATTGGATACCATTATTATTACAAGGAAGGTGAAGCCGAAAGCTATGATAATCCTACCAGAACTAGCCTACCCAATGATGTTGAACCTGGAGAAACAGTAACCGTAGAAGTATTGGTTAGTGATATAGGAGAAGAAGGAAACTACATACTGAGGATAGATCCTGTGCTTGAAGGAAAATTCTGGTTTTCATCAAAAGGGGTAGAAATGCTTGAAGGCGAAACCTATTTTGGCCCTTGCTCCAATAACGGATAGCCAATACCTGCAATAAAAGCATTACCGGCTTAGCTTTCCTTTAATGTATAAAATTAATATTAATACATTCTTTGGTAATGTATTGACAAATAATTTAATTCCACTATCATTAGGACAGTTTATTATCCAAACCTTTAATTTAATTTTTTATGTGTGACCTTTGCGCAAAACATGGCGCCAGCGGAAAATGGTACCTTAACTCCGAACATTATTCAAATAAGGTTGCTGAAAAATACAATCTCCGCGATTACCTTCTGGAACAATATAAAAATTTCGAGCAGATATCTGTGCGCAAGGTTAACGGTTTCAGCCCGGTTGGTCTAGGCTACAAATTGCGGATGCCGGTTATAGGGAGGATTATAAGGTATATGGCTGAAAGGCTTTTACACAGTAAAAATACCCCCACCAATCCTTTTAGTGCAGAAGGTCATATCGGCCAGGTTGTTCCCCTCGAGGATGCAATTGCAATACTTGAAAACTGCGCTGCAGAGCCAATTATTGAGAAAAATTGCATGTGCAGGTATATGACCCGGGGAATAAAGGAAGCATGTTGCATCAATTTTGGGGTAATGTCAGAAATAATTGACCAGCTACCCCGCTTTATTCCTGAAAAAGACAAGTTCCATATAAGCAGAAAGGAGGCTATCCAGCGCTTTACCCAACATAACAGAAAAGGCTATATCGGCACTATATGGTTTGGACCCTTTCCATACATTAATAACCTGTGCTCATGTGAGAGCCCGGAATGTGCTGGCATAAGGCCCCGCCTTGACTTCGGTATCTTTTCAATTTACAAGGCTGAATATGTTGCCCAGTTAGCGCAGGAAGATTGCAGCGGATGCGGAAAATGTATGTCCCAATGCCCTTTTGATGCTATAGAGATGGACAGGGAAACTAAGACTGCAAAGATTAATATAAATGATTGTTACGGCTGCGGGGTTTGCCGCCACGTATGCCCCAGCAATGCAATACACTTGACCCCCAGAGATTTAGTTCCTGAAGTAGCAGAAAAATACTAATGGCAAAAAAGACAAAAATTACAATTGATTATTCAATCTGTGGAGATGGAAATACCGTAGATCCAAGGCAGTGCGGGATATGCCTCCGGACCTGTAAGCCAGCTGTCTTCCTACTCCACCAAACACCAGATGTAGCAGAACCTGATCCCTGCAATCCCCAAAAATGGAGAGTTACCCCGCTCTGGCTATCCCTTTGCACCCGCTGTTTTAAATGCG
>JBNJCV010000099.1:0-4363 GCA_051744245.1 Actinomycetota bacterium
AGTGCTGCTGAAAATGAAAAAACAATGATGCAATTATCAGCAGAAAATGATACGAAAGTCCAGTCTGAATCCAGTAATGAAGACAGTGGTTTTTTAGAAAAAATAGAGGGATTTTTCAAAAAGGAAGAAAAAGAGGCTAGTACTAAACAGCTTGATAGCATGATTACTATCAATTTTTATTTCTGCAGCCTGGGCCAGGATAAAAAGCTAGTGGCAGAAGAGCGCACTATTATCGGGGGAACGGTTGAGGGTGCTGTTTTTAATGCCACCAGGGAGATCCTGGAGGGGCCTACCAAGCCTTTTCTTTTTCCGGTTATACCGGGGGGCACAAAACTTTTGAGTACCGAGGTATATGAAAATGTAGCAGAGGTTAACCTGTCCCAGGAATTCCTGGACAATAGCTTGGACGAAAGGCTGCTGGATGAATATGTTATTTATTCTATTGTTAATACTTTAACTGAGATTCCGGGCATAAATGGGGTAATCTTTTATATTGAAGGAAAGAGGATTAAAGTTTACGGCAATGTTGACTTGAGCTTGCCTGCTATAAGGAAAGAAGAATTAATCCAGAAAGAAGAAGCAGATGAGGGTTAATTTTTTAATTAGGGCAGGCCGATTAAATGAAGCGGCTTTATTTATATTATTTTCCCAAAATCTTTATAAACTCAACTGGCTTTACTATCTTTAGCCCAGTTTGTTTGGTAATTTCCTGGTTTAAAAAGAAATGTCTGTCACCGGTAACTAGGTAATGGGGCTGGCATTTTCTGGCAGCTTCTAAAATTAGCGCATCTTTCTTGTTGATCAGGCTACGCCATTTACTGTCTTCTTGCGGGGAAGGGTCTTTTATTATAATGGGAGGGCAGCTGGTTAAAAATTTATTAAGGCCTGGCAGTATATTGGGCATCTTTTCCTTTGCTACCCCTATAATTTCAGCAAGGACTTTTTGGGAGATAAAGATATCTATCTTTGAAGCAACAAAATAATTCAGTATTTTACCAGGTGCATTTTGGGAAGAATACAGGCCAGAGATAAAAACATCACTATCCAGAAATATTTTATATTTTTCCATTTCTAATTTTTCTGTTAAATGATAGCTGCCATGGAAGGCTAACTACTTTTGCTATGCCTGATTTTTTCCTGGTTTTCTATAAGTTCGTCTTCGCTTATGCCTGATTTTTTAAAAGCTGACCTTATTTCTTCTAATGCTTTACCTGCTATGTTCTTTTTTGGGGTAGCAATTAAGCGGTTGCCGTTTACTTTTAGCTCAAGCTTGTCCCCATATTCAAGCCCTAGTTTCTCACAAACCTTTGAAGGTAGGGTAATCTGTCTTTTTGGCCTTAACCTTGCCTCTAGGTTTTCATTTTGGTTCATTTAATTCACCTTGTTATTCTTACTTCTTACATTCAACATCTTATGTTGGAAACATTTTTAATTATTAATTATTTTATATTTAATGTCAAAAAATATTGCCGATAGTTTCATTTAAAGATAAACTTTTAAAAAGGCTAAGCAAAAAGCTGGGGTAAGGAAGGGAG
Organism: Actinomycetota bacterium; assembly: GCA_051744245.1. Classification (GTDB taxonomy): domain Bacteria; phylum Actinomycetota; class Humimicrobiia; order Humimicrobiales; family Humimicrobiaceae; genus M55B165. Next base: position 1,536 of record JBNJCV010000099.1, read on the forward strand.
CAGAAACAGCGGAAATATATATGCGAGTATGGTAAATTTACTATCGGCAATTTAGGTTTAAGCATGTTATTCCGGCTGAAATAAAGGGCATAGAATATTAGCTTAATTTAAGGTAAAGAAGCAATGAAATATGACAGGAAATATTTAGCCTCTTATATACTGTTATTTATTGGTTTTGTAATTATCTTAAGGGAATTTATAGGGGGAAGGTCCCTGTGGGTGGATGAGGCCATGCTGGCTTTAAATATAGACAAACCATTCAGCCAGCTACTTCTGCCCTTAGATTATAACCAGACTGCACCTATACTTTTCCTGTATCTTTCCAAGGTATTTACCCTTGTTTTTGGCATCTCTGACTATTCCCTGAGGGTCACCCCGCTGCTTTTTGGGTTGGGTTCGCTTTACTTATTTTTTTTAATATCCAAAAAGATACTAAATAAATATGCGGCTGCTTTTTCAATGCTCCTTTTCATCTTATCTTATAAGTTAATCTACTATTGCAATGAATTTAAGCATTATTCTGCTGAAGTATTTTTTTCATTGTTTTTCTTTTACCTTTTTCTGGAGGTAAGGGAAAAGGGGCTGGATATTAAAAAGGCAGCCCTTATAGGAATAGCAGGAGTAGTAGCTTGCGGCCTTACCTTTAATTCGGCTTTTGTATTATCCATGTTTTTAGTATTTTGCCTCTATTTTTTTATAAGGGAGAAGAACAGGAAAGGCATAGCTTCTTTAGCTCTGCCGGCAGTTATGTGGGGAGCTGCCCTGGGGACTGAATATTTCTTTGTTTACCTGGGGAACCCTAATTTCCAGTTTGAGCCTTTGCTTGATTACTGGGCAGGAGGGTATATGCCTTTTCCTCCCAAAAGCCTGGAGGAATTACTGTGGCTGCCCCGTACCATAAAGGAATTTTTTATCTTCATTTCCAATACGGACACTATACTTACTGGCAGGTTTCCGGTAATTATTGATATTTATGCATACCTGTTTATTGTTTTCTTTGTAATAGGTACAGTTTATGCTTTTAGGGATAAAAAGGCTTTCTTGCCTGCTTACGGATCAGGCTTAATTTTTTTGGCAATTATAGCATCTGCCCTAAACATTATTCCTTTTGGGGACAGGCTGGCCTTATATATTGTGCCCCTTGTTCTTTTGGTTTGTGCTCTGGGAATATATTATGTATTTATATGGGCCAGGAAAGTCCACAAGTCGTTAGCTATTGCCTTCCTCATACTTTTATTTTTCCTGCCCGCCATACCCAAAGTGTACCATCTTGCAGAGCCAACTTATAAAGTGGAGATAAAACCGGTAGTAAATTATTATCTGGAGAACAGAAAACCCGGGGATAAGGTTTTTATTGAAATTGACATAAATTCTTATTATCCTCCCCAGTTTTTCTTCTACACCGGGGAGAATTTTGATTTTACCAATGTAGATGGAAGTGGGGAAAAAGATTTACCGGAAATAAGGGAAGCGGTGTTAGGGTATGAGAGGGTATGGGTAATAGGAGACATTGGAAAACTAAAAAATTACGGAGAGATTGTAGACAGCTACAAGGTAGAAACCCTTGCTTCCAGGTGGCCCTTTGAATTTTTAAGAGAAGATATAATACATTTGAACAAGCCCAATGCCCAGATTTTCCTGTATGATTTCAGGCAGTATGAGCTGGAGGAGTTTATAAATAAGTTTTACGTATATGGTAAAGACAGAAATGCAAACGGGGAGGAGCTATTTAACTGGACCAAAAAGATACTGAAATCACCACTGGCTATAAGGGAGTTGTCCGGTAATCTATTGGAAGCAGGGCTAAAAAATAAGGAGTTTATTGCGGTGTTATATAAGGTATTGCTGGATAGGGAGCCGGATGATGCTGGATTGGAGCACTGGGTTTCAACCCTGGAGCAGGGCAGCAGAAGGGAAGAGATTATTGAAAAAATAATAAATTCTGGTGAATTTAAGGCTAGGCTTGAGCGTGATTTTGGAATTCAATGGTAGAAACAAGCAAGTTACCAATAGTTGCTGGAAAATGATGCATAAATTGTAATTGCATTAGTATATTTTTGCCAATGGCCTTAAAAATTCAAAAGCCATGAAAAGAATTGGAGAGCCGTTACTTTAGTAATATTGATTTAGAAAAATAAAAGGGAGCCAGAGACAATAAAAATATTATTTGGCCCCCAGCTGTGGGGAAAAGTAAGCAGTTATTTTTAACCTATGCCTGCTTTAATTCTTGTTTTTTTTAATTATGTATTTAAATTAACTTATTAGTAAACAATATTACATAATTATGTATGATTCACTGCAACAGAGGGAAATATTTCATCTGGAATTTTTAAGATGGTTTGGAAGGAAGGTTAAACAAACTATTATGCCCTAAAAGAAGGGGCAAACCTAAGGTTTTTCTTTGGGAGCATTAGATACTCTGAAGATATGGATCTTGACCTGACGGACATAAGGGTAGATATCATCCAAAATTTAGTATTGAAAATATTAAATTCGCCAGGGTTTATCGATAATTTAAAAACTTATGGCATACAGAGAATTATTTCACCGGACATGGAAAAAGCAAAACAAAACTGAAACTACTCAGAGATTTAAAGTCCACCTGATAAATATGGGCGGAGAAGACCTCTTTACCAAGATTGAATTCTCGATAAGAGGCCTGGGTAGCGGGGTAATTGGCAGCCCTATTTCGGATTCTATTTTAAGGGCATATAAGCTAATACCGCTTCTAGCTCCACACTATAATATTGGGTCTACTGTTATGCAAAAGATTACAGCGCTTGCCCTAAGGCCGGCAATCCAGGCAAGGGATATTTTTGACCTTTACA
>JBNJCV010000100.1:0-4184 GCA_051744245.1 Actinomycetota bacterium
ATTTCTGGCATAATCCTCCCTTAATTATTTATTTCTAATGCAACATTTATCATATATTTAAAAAGCTCTATATCCAGCGAAGCCCTACCAATAAAAATACCATTATTTTCCCTAATCTCCAAAATATTTTTGGCAGTATTTTTATTTACGCTTCCACCATATATTATTAATTGCTCTGAATACAATTCTTCCCCATACCTGGAGGCCAGAAAATTCCTTATATGATCCATCATGGTTCCTATATAGGAAGTATCTGCCGCCTCACTTTCGCCTATAGCCCAGGCAGGCTCATAGGCAAGTATAATTTTTGCAATATCTTCTTCTTTTATCCCTTTTAGCAAGACATCTAACTGCAATTCAATAAAATCTGTAGCATCACTTGTTTTTTGAGGCTTTTCCTCTTCACCCATGCAAATAACAGGGATAATATCATTCCTGATGCAAGCCTTTATCTTCTTGTTTATCATTTTCAGGTCTTCTTTTAATATGCTTTTCCTTTCAGGATGCCCTAATTCCACAAAGCTGCAGCCTAAATCTTTTAGGTGCATGGGGCTTACCTCTCCGGTGTAAGGGCCTTCATCCTCCCAAAAACAATTCTGTGACCCATATTTTAAATTGCTGTGACATATATTTTTAGAAAAAGCGTCAATAGCTAAAAAGGTAGGTAGCACAAATACGGTGATATTGCTAACTTCCACAAATTTTTCATCCATAAAATCCTGGAGGTCGTTTATGTATTCGGTACCCTCTTTTACTGTCTTATACATTTTCCAGGAGGCGCCAACAAATATCTTTTTCATAATGACTTTCTAGCTTATCAGTCTTTACATTATAAATAATATTTAAATATATTTCTAAACTGTTTATAACTTATGCCGGCTTCACCTATATACCTGGGGTTTTTTATCCCTATTTTTTCGCCATTATGGTAATCAGAACCCCCGGTAAAAAACTTTATCTTTTCCCCATATTTTCTTTTTACCTCTTCTTCTATGGCTTCCCTGCTAAGGCTGCCTTTATAGGAGGTCTTATCATAGGTATAGCAGGCTTCAATTCCGTCCAGGCCATTTTCAATTAGCTTGCCTATATATTGGTCCCTGCTACTGTTGCCCAATACTTTTGATTCAACTTCCTCATCAATTAAGTATGGGTGGGCAAGCACCGCCAACCCTCCGCATTCCTTTATCAAGCTTATTGCTTCCACCGGGCTTATTTTCTCCCTTTTAATGTTTAGGGCCGGGGTATCCCTTACCATAAGCTTTGCCTCGCTCCAGCTTTCCGCATACCCTTTTTTAGCCATCAGCTCAAAGATATGCTTTTTCTGGACTTCTTCGGGTTCCCTTGTTTTTTTTCTGCCGCTGCCATCCCTGTGTTTTAGAATCTCTTTCTGGTAATCAACCGGCATCCCTTGGCCGGTTAAAGCCTCACAAAGCTTGCGGTAAGCTTCTATCTTGCTATTTTTAGCCCTATTTACCTCTTCTTGTACCAGGCTGTTGTTCCAGTCAAGCTCATAGCCAATAATATGCACATCTTCTACGAAAGTGTCGCAGGAAAATTCGTACCCTAAAATTAAATCCAGATCAAAACCTTTGGCAAAGTCCTTTATTTTCTTTTTTTTCCCATTGTTTTCAATATAAAGGGGCGGATTTATATCATGGTCCGTTATGGCTACAGCCTTCATGCCTACCCAGGACGCATTTAAAATTAATTCTTCAGGAGAATCATTTCCGTCAGACCTGGTGGTATGGCAATGAAGGTCACATTCATATTTTGGCTGGTAGCTATTATCCATAAAACTTGCCTTCCTTTAAGCTTTGCCCTTGCTTCCGAATAAATTTATATATTCTTTTACCAGTTTTTTTACCTCATCCTGGACAAACTTAAACTTCTTAAGAGGCTCATATTCATCCGGATACTTTTCTATATACTCATCGCAGGCGTCAATATAGCAGTGCTTTAGCTCAGTAGAGATATTCATTTTAGAAACCCGGTAAGAAATTATTTTCTTTAGGGTTTCTTCTGAGAGACCCGAACATCCATGGATTACGATGGGGAAGCTGGTAACCTTCATAATTTCAGCCAGCCGGTCAAAGTCTAGTCTGGGCTCTCCCTTGTATAGCCCATGAGCAGTGCCGATGGCTACCGCCAGGGAATCAACCCCGGTCTTTTCCTGGAATTCTACAGCCTTCTGGGGTTCAGTTAGCATAATTTTAGAATCACCGGCTTCAACATGCTCTTCTTTGCCTCCTATATGTCCTAATTCCCCTTCTACGCTCACCCCTTGGTTATGGGCCATCTCCACTACCTTTTTGGTTAGCTTGATATTTTGTCCGTAAGGCAGCCTGGAGCCGTCAACCATAACCGAGCTCCAGCCAAAATCAATGCATTTCCCTATTACTTCCAGGTCAGTCCCATGGTCCAGATTCATAGCTACTGGAATCTCCACATCATCAGCAAGCTCTCCTATCATACTAGTTAAAACCTTATACCCTAAATCTATCACCGTCTTCTGAGAAGTTTGTATAATGATGGGGGATTTTTCTTCTTTTGCAGCTTCTATTACCGCTCTCATGGAGGTCTGGTTTACAATATTAAAAGCTCCAACCACATATCTTTCTTTCCTTGCTTTTTTAAGCATAGCAGTTGTATTTACATATGGCATAATTGTTACACCCTGTTTTAAATTTTACTTATTATTTTATTTTATGCAATAATTTGCGATATTGCAATTAATATTGTTTTGGAAAAAGCCATTATATCTACATTAATACAATATGCAAATACTTTACTGGTTATTGATTTTATAAACTTCAAATATTAGAATGCTTAAGATATATAATTTAAGGATAAATTTTGTTAAAATAATAAACCATGTCTAAATTAAGGGAAAAACATAAGAGAAATAAAGTTGGGCTAAAAGTTCTAATAGTGCTTGTGGCACTGTTTCTGTTAACAACCATACTTTTTTTGGCCGCCTTTGGTGGAATATCCATAGCGGTTACCGGAATTATTTCAGATTTTATGTCTGACCTTCCTGAAATTGAGGACTTTAAACCTACAGAAAGCGCCCTAACTTCCAGGATTTATGCAAATGACGGAACACTTATAGCTAATTTTCACGGTGAGCAAAACAGGGAGCTTGTATCACTGGAGCAGATACCCCAAAAACTTATAAATGCGGCCATTGCTATTGAGGATGAGAGGTTTTACCAGCATAACGGAGTTGACTTTGAGGGAATCATAAGGGCTTTTATAATAAATCTTCAGACCGGGGAAATAGTACAGGGTGCAAGCACCATTACCCAGCAGGTTATAAGGAACCTGTATATACCTGAAGAAAAATATGAGATAACTTATGACAGGAAAATAAAGGAAGCTGTCCTTGCCTATCAGCTGGAGCGAATCTATACCAAAGAAGAAGTGCTTGAAATGTACCTTAACACAGTCTATTTTGGCGAAGGCACGTATGGTGTTCAGACTGCTTCCAAAGTATATTTTAACAAAGATGTTGAATACCTGAACCTGGCCGAAGCAGCATTGCTTGCAGGTCTCTTAAGAGACCCAAACAAAACCCCTTATATCGACAAGGACTTTGCCCTGGAGAGAAGGAATATAGTGCTGGCTAAAATGCTGGAGCTAAATTACATAAGCGCCGAGGACTATGAGAAAGCATTAAGCAAGCCGGTAATTGTGCAAAGGCCCCAGGAAGAGGAAGAAGAAGGATTTGCCCCTTATTTTGTGGAATACGTAAAACAAAAACTGATTGAAAAATACGGGGTTAACCGAGTATTTAAGGGCGGCTTCAAGATATATACTACCCTAGACCCTCCCATGCAGGTAGCAGCAGAGAAAGCTATAGAAGAAATACTCTATGACCCTGAAGACCCCGCTGCAGCACTGGTGGCTATTGATCCAGAGACAGGATACATAAAAGCAATGGAGGGAGGAAAAGACTTCGGGGATATGAAATTTAATCTTGCTACCCAGGCCAAAAGGCAGCCGGGATCTACATTTAAGGTATTTGCCCTGCTTGCAGCACTGGAGCAGGGCATAAGCCCCCAGGTGACTTTCAATCCCAACGGGCCTGTAATTTTTGAAATAGAGGGAAGTGAGCCCTGGGAAGTTTCAAATTACATGGGCACAGATTATGAACAAAATGAGATGTCTATCCTGGAGGGAACTGT
>JBNJCV010000101.1:0-3954 GCA_051744245.1 Actinomycetota bacterium
TCATTATATTAAAAAAAATGATCCTAAACTAAAAGGTTTTTACGTTGATAAGAACTACTTTAAAAAAACTAGATTACCCGTAATTTAATTTTATCCTTGCAAGTTAAATGGAAATTATATAAATTATTACAAATGAAAAATTTTAATTTATTAAAAAATATAAATTGATACATGGTTTGCAATTTCGCTTTTACAACTGTAATATTTGATCTCGATGGAGTGGTAACCAGAACCGCCAAGGTACATTCAGCAGCATGGAAAATCGTCTTTGACAATTTTTTAAAAAAGAAAAAACAAAAAAGCAGTAACAGCTTCAAAAAATTCTCTTATGAAAATGATTACCTTCCCTGTGTTGATGGAAAACCCAGGTATGAAGGCGTCCAGTCTTTTTTAAAATCACGGAATATTAAGCTTCCCAGAGGCAATCCTTCTGATCCGCCTGATGTAGAAACTATATGCGGCTTGGGCAACAAGAAAAATAAGGTCTTCCAAAAGGTGGTAAAATAAGAGCCAATTGAAATATTCAAATCAACCCTCAATTTGATAAAGGATTTAAAGGCCAATGGAATACATGTTGGATTAGCCTCTTCCAGTAAAAATTGCCGGCTGGTGTTAAAGGCAGCTGAACTTGAAAACCACTTTGAAACTTGTGTGGACGGGGTTGTTTCTGCTGAACTGGGGCTGAAAGGTAAACCTGAAAGTGATATATTTATTAAAGCAGCTGAAAACCTGGGCGCAAAACCCAGTGAGTCAGTGATAGTTGAGGATGCGGTTTCAGGTGTAAAGGCTGGCAAAAACGGGCTGTTTGGTCTGGTTATAGGCCTGGCCAGAAAGAATAATGCCCAGGAACTTTTAAAAAATGGAGCAGATATTGTTTTAGATGATTTTGAAGGTGTATCAACCAGGCAAATCGATAAATGGTTTAGAAATAAGTCAAAATCAAAACCAAGGATAGTAAAATCAATAAACAAATAGACAATTTCTTTGACAAAAAAGATAAAATCCGAGAGCTTCTCTGTAAAAAAGAAGTATTCATCTTTCTAGATTATGATGGGACCTTGACTCCCATTGTCTCAACCCCGGATCTGGCAATCCTCAGTGATGACATGAAAGCAATCCTAAAAAAACTGGTAAGCAAATATACCGTTTCCATAATAAGCGGTCGATCTACTGATGATGTCCGATCCAAGGTCAATATTGGTAATATTTACTATGCCGGCAGCCACGGATTTGAAATTATCCAACCTGACGGCAAAAAAATCATAAATGAAGAAGCAAACCGCTTAAGGAAAATTAAGAATAAAGCACAAGAGGAACTAAAAAAACAAACAAGACATATCAAAGGAGCCCTGATAGAGGATGTCAAATACACAGCCTCCTGCCATTACCGACTGGTACCTGAAGAGCATGTAGCTGAGTTTAAAGAGATCGTAAAAAGAATTGTGGCCAATTATCCAGAATTAAAACTGACTGAAGGAAAAAAAGTGCTGGAAGTAAGACCCAATATTGATTGGGATAAAGGGAAAGCTGTTAACTGGATACTGGACGCTCTGGGATATGATCCTGCTAATAATTTAGTTATCTACGTAGGGGACGATAGAACAGATGAAGATGCTTTCGCTGTTATAAAGGAGTACGGTTTTGGTATTCTGGTTGCTGAAGAAGTTCGGCCCACCGAAGCAAAATATAAGGTTAAAACTGTAAATAAAGTTAAGGATCTCTTATCTTATTTTGTAGAGTTGGCTTCATGAACTTGTGGAAATTAACTTACAATGATTTCATACCAAAACAGGAGCCTTTAAGGGAAACGCTGACCACCCTGGGAAATGGTTACATCGGAACGAGGGGAGCAACTTGCGAAACAGGATCATCAGACATTCATTATCCGGGAACATATATAGCAGGTCTTTACAATAACCTACCTACTGAGATCGCTGGAAAGACTATCTACAATGAGGATCTTGTCAACTGCCCCAACTGGCTTGTATTCAGGTACAAAATTAATGACGGCCCCTGGTTCCATTTTTTTAACGTTGAACTTTTGGATTATAAGGTTGAACTGGATATGCATAACGGCATACTTATAAAGCATTTCCGATTCAAGGATAGAAAAGGGCGCATAACAAGCATTAACCACCAACGGATTGTATCCATGGCAGATCCGCATCTGCTGGCATTTCGTTACACTTTTAGGCCAGAGAATTACTCCGGGAAAATAACCATATTCACCGGACTTGACGGCCAGGTAGTAAACAATGGAGTAGACCGCTACAGGCAATTAAATAATAAGCACTTGGTTCCGGTTGACGTAGGTAAGTTCGGGGAAGACAGCATCTATCTCCGGTCCAAGGCAAATCATAGCAAAATTAAGATTAGTGAAGCAATGCGCACCTTTGCTTATGAAGACGATAAAAGGTTTTCCCCAGAATTAAGTGTGATCGAATATGGCAGGCATTCATGCATGCATGAGCTTATTCTTGATGTACATAAAAACCACCGCTATTCTGTTGAAAAGGTAGTTTCTGTCTATACTTCAAAGGATCAAGGTATTACCGATGATCTCCGTGAAGCTATAAAAAAAGCCGGCCAGGCTTACAGTTTTTCTCAATTATATGACAACCATAAACAGAAATGGAAAGAACTCTGGTCGCTTTTTGATATTGAACTTGATGGAGATGATTTTTTCCAAAAAGTGCTCAGGCTTCATACTTTTCACCTTTTACAGACAGCGTCATTCCATAATAAATCTATAGATGCGGGAATGCCGGCCAGAGGCCTGCATGGAGAGGCATATCGGGGCCATATTTTTTGGGATGAACTTTTTGTTTTGCCTTTCTATAATTTAAGGGCACCTGAGATTTCGCGGGCTTTACTTATGTACCGTTATCGAAGGCTGGGAGCAGCAAAAAAATATGCAGCCAAGCATGGCTACAAGGGCGCCATGTATCCCTGGCAGTCAGCTTCTACTGGAGATGAAACAACCCAGATTATTCATCTAAACCCCCTTTCAGGCAATTGGGGACCGGATTACAGCTCCAACCAGCGCCATGTTTCAGCTGCCGTAGCTTATAATGTGTGGAAATATTATTACTCTTCAGGGGATAAACAGTTTTTACAAGATTACGGTGCTGAGATTATCGTAGAAATTGCTCATTTTTGGTCCAGTATTTCTGAATATAATAAAATAACAGGGCGTTATGATATTTCAGGAGTTATGGGGCCTGATGAATTTCATGAAAAATATCCAGATTCCGAAGAAGGTGGCCTGAAGAATAATGCATATACCAATGTTATGGCTGTATGGGTAATCGAAAAGGCATTGTTTATCCTGGACGATTTGTTGTCCCCACAAAAGAGAAAAGTCTTACTTGAGAAGGCGGGTATAAATAAACAAGAATTGGAACGCTGGCATGATATTACCGAAAAAATGACAATCCCTATAGACGAAAACGGCATAATCAGCCAATTTGAAGGGTATATGGATCTGGAAGAGCTTGACTGGGATTATTACAGAGAAAAGTACAAAAATATCCACCGCATTGACCGCATACTAAAAGCTGAAAAGAAATCCCCTGACTGTTATAAAGTGTCCAAGCAGGCGGATGTATTAATGCTTTTTTATGTGCTGCGTGAAGAAACTTTGGAACATATTTTTGAAAAATTAGGATATAAATTTGATCCTAGCATATTTGAAAAAAATTTTGATTACTATTATCCCCGGACATCCCATGGATCAACGCTGAGCCTGGTTGTCTACTCTTATGTTTGTTCAATTTTCAAGCATAAAAGCAAAACCTTAAAACTTTTTCAGGAAGCTATGGAAAGCGATATTTACGATAAACAGGGAGGCACCACCTGTGAGGGTATCCACACTGGGATAATGGCAGGAACAATTGATGTATTTCTAAGGGTTTTTGCTGGTCTGGAAATATTAAATGATAAAATTTGCTTGAA
>JBNJCV010000102.1:0-3755 GCA_051744245.1 Actinomycetota bacterium
GACAGTATATGCAGAATTGCCCAGAAAGGCCGGGCAGTTGGGATTCATCTGGTAGTTGCTACCCAGAAACCAATAGTAAAAATTGTTACTGGCTTAATCCAGGGGAATATTCCTGCAAGGATAGCTTTTAATGTGGCCAAAAATGTTGATTCTAGAGTTATATTAGACCAGAGTGGGGCAGAGAAATTAATTGGAAAGGGAGATATGTTATATAAAGCTCCTACTTCCAGTTCCACCTTGAGATTACAGGGAGCTTTCGTGACTTCAAAAGAAGTACAAATGATTACTAAATACATCAAGGATGTTAAGAAAGCTGATTACAGCAAGGAAATATCAGAAAAAATTAACAAGAAAAAAACAGTGGATATTGAAGAAGATGAGCTGCTGTATGATGCACTAAAGGTTTCTGTAGAATATGGACATGCTTCTGCTTCATTGCTTCAGAGGAGGTTGAAGCTTGGTTATTCCCGGGCTGCAAGGATTATAGACCAATTGGAGGAAAAGGGCCTGGTAAGTGGATATGATGGAAGCAAACCCAGGGAAATATTGGTGTCAGATGAAGAAGTAAAAACAATATTGGAAAAACACAATAAATATTAGATATGGATTGTACTATTATTAGTATTGGAACAGAATTGAGCCTGGGCCTGGTTTTAGATACCAATTCAAAATATATTGCTGATTCCCTTTACTCCCTGGGAATTGAGGTAAAATACATACATACTCTAAGGGATGACCAAGAAGAAATATCTAATATAGTTAAATTCAGCCTTAACCAAACAGAGCTTATTGTAATTAGTGGTGGTTTAGGGCCAACAGATGATGATTTAACTAGAAAAGGAGTGGCTGATGCTTTAGGCCTTAAGTTGACAAGAGATAAAGGGCTGGATGAAACAAGCTTAAAATTTATCCGAAAGATCAAGGCAGAAAGCGTTAAAGAAAGACTGTTACGCCAGTCTTTTATACCGGAAGGGTCTTTGTCTTTCAAGCCAAGGGTGGGAAGCGCATCTGGATTTGGCATAGAGCATAAAGGTAGGTGGGTTTTTTGCATACCTGGGGTTCCCAGGGAAATGGAAGATATGCTGGAAAATAACGTGATTCCGAAAATAAAGGAAATAAAAAGCAGAAACAAAGAAAAGATTTCAATTAAAAAGGAAATCCTGATGACTACTGATATTAGTGAAACCGAAATCGAGAATAGCATAAAGGACTTGCTAATGGGAGCTGGCAAAAAAAATGTAAAAATTGGAATCACAGCTGAACCGGGATTGATAAAAATTATTTTAATATCCGTAAACCATGGAAAGTATTTAAAAGAAATAGAAAAAGAGATATGCAAGAGACTGGGAAATAAGGTATATGGTAAAAATAGAGTTGAAATTGGTTATCATTTAAGGGAAGCTATTAAATCAGTCAAGCAGCCAATTACTATCTGCACAGCTGAGTCCATTACTGGTGGATTAATAAGTGATATGATAACTGCAATTCCGGGGAGTTCAGATTATTTTCTAGGGGGAATTGTATCATACAGCAATTATGCAAAAACAAAGCTATTAGATGTAACGGAAACAATAATTGCTAATAAGGGGGCAGTCAGCAAAGAAGTTTGCCTGGAAATGGCAAAGGGAGCAAAAAAACAGTTTGGCTCCGATTTTTCATTAGCCGTTACTGGTTATGCAGGACCGGAAGGGGAGAAGGTTGGTCTGGCATATTGTTGCATTCTTTATCCTGATAATAGTCATGAATTATTTGAAAAGAAATTTGTGGGGACCAGAAAAGACATAAAATTCAGGACAGCCCAATTTATTATAAACAGGCTAAGAATTAGATTAAAGGAAAACTTTAGATTATGAACAAAAAAGAAATAAAAAGGTTATTTATAGCTATAGATTTGCCGCAGGAGGCAAGGAAAAAAATTAAAGACGCTACAGAGATTCCTTTTAGTGGATTAAATGGGATAAAGCCCATACCGGAGGAAAATATTCATATTACAATAAAATTTTTAGGGAATACTGAACTAAAAAAAATAGGTGTTATAAAGGAAAACATAAAAAAAGCCGTTGAAGACATCAGACCGTTTAATTTTAATATTAAAAAAAGGTTAGGCGCTTTTCCAAACCCTTACAGGGCTAGGGTAGTATTTGCTGAAATCGAAGATTCAGCTAATAATATGGGAAAAATATTCAACAAAATAGAAGAGAAACTCAAGGATTTAAAAATAAAGAAAGAAAAAAGGAAATTTATTCCCCATGCAACTGTAGCCAGGCTGAAAAAGAAAAAAAATATTTCTGGAATTTTAGAAAAAATAGAGATAGAAGGAATACCGGAAATATATTGTGATAAGGTTTTACTATACGAAAGCATTCTTAAACCTAGTGGAGCAGAGTATTTTGTTATTGGAGAATTTGAATTATAATAAAAAATAAATAGGTTTAAATATTTTACATTAAGTAGTATTATATATTTAACCATATGTGCTAATGAATAAAAAATAATATATTTTTTGGAGGAATGAGTAAATGGATAGGGACAAAGTAATAGATAATACATTGTCACAAATTGAAAGGCAGTATGGAAAAGGAACAATTATGAGGCTGGGAAGCCGAGGCCCCCTAGTTTCAATTCCTTCAATATCTACTGGGTCTATTGAAATAGATTTGGCATTGGGTATTGGTGGAATACCCAGGGGAAGGGTAACCGAGATTTATGGTCCCGAGGCATCAGGTAAAACTACATTAGCCTTACATATAATCTCAAATGCCCAAAAAAATGGAGGTATTGCTGCTTTTATTGACGCAGAGCATGCCTTGGATCCGGTATATGCAAGGAATGTTGGAGTGGATACAGAAGAATTACTGTTATCCCAGCCTGATAATGGAGAGCAAGCTCTAGAGATTGCAGAGATACTGTTAAAAAGTGGTGCCATAGATGTCATTGTTGTTGATTCGGTTGCAGCATTGGTTCCTAAGGCTGAGCTAGAAGGGGAAATGGGTGACTCCCAGGTTGGGCTTCAAGCAAGATTGATGTCCAAAGCTTTAAGAAAATTAACCGGAACAGTAAATAAAACAAAAACATCGGTTGTATTCGTAAACCAGCTTAGGGAAAAGATAGGAATAATATTTGGTAATCCTGAAGTCACGCCTGGAGGCAGGGCTTTAAAGTTTTATGCTTCTGTTAGACTTGATATTAGGAGAATAGACAGTATAAAAAATGGTACCGATGTTATAGGCAACAGGATTAGGGTAAAAGTAGTTAAAAACAAGGTAGCCCCTCCTTTTAAAAGTGCAGAATTTGACATAATGTATGGCAAGGGAATATCTAGGGAAGGAAGCATATTAGATATGGGAGCAGAAATTGGAATAATAAACAGAAGTGGTTCCTGGTATTCTTATGGGGATGAAAGATTAGGTCAAGGTCGGGAAAATGCCAAGGTATTTTTGGCCCAGAACCCCAAAATAATGGAAAAAATCGAAAAGGAAATAAAAAAGGAATGCAACCTCCCTTTTAATGGGAAAGCCGGTAAAGGCAAAGAAAGCAATAAAAGCTCAAACAAAAAGGAAAATAACAAAGACTGAGTTTAAGTTATTTGCTTTAGTTTATTAGATCCGGTGAAAGGCAAATATTTTTAAAAAGTTTCTATATAAATCAATTAGGTGTACCTGTTGCCTCACCTAAAAAAGTATCTGAAAGCCTATACGTTGCCTCACCTAAAAAAGTATCTGTAATAAACCTAATAGCAGTAGAGGTTACAAGGA
>JBNJCV010000103.1:0-3692 GCA_051744245.1 Actinomycetota bacterium
AAAGAAAAAATAATTCAAATCTTGTTTTTACTAGAGAATAAACTGAATGCAATTTACCCTTGTAATAGAAAAATTTTAAGGAAACTTGAACTAATTTTTTAATAGAAAAAAGGTAACAGGGCAATTTAAGTTTATAAAATTTAGGAAAGATACGACGTAAGATCCGACCAAAACAAGTGCTTTTTTGATGAATTTGACTATATTTTTGTTTTACGAAAGACTTCAAATATTAAAGGAAACAGAAAATTTAATTATTGAACTGTTTTCAGCATATCTATGTATATCTACAGCTACTGCTATAACGGAATTTTAAAATAGAATACCTGCATATCCATGGCATATAGTTTATAAGTCCAAATGCAGGAATACAAAAAGTGATGGATACCCCTAACTATAAGCAGTTAAGACAAAATGGCCTAAAAATACATAAGGGAAAATAAAAGAGTGAATATGGTAAAATAAATGACAATATAGATTGACGATCTGTTTATTTTACGGTTTTTAGTGATTTTTTGGAAATGGTTTAGAACTTTTTTGAAAAGGTATATATAATTAAGTAAGCTATAAACTTAACAGCATTATATTGTTAAAAGATTATGGGGGATTAGATGGCTAAAAAAGAAATAACTTTCAGCAGCGGCAATATACCAGTATTGATGGTTGAGGGGGAAACCTTACCCGAAGCTTGGGAAAAGTCTGTAGTTGAGGTATGGGAAAAAGGGGTATCCATAAGAACCCAGTACGACAGGCCCAAGGATCCACCCAGCAGGGATGCTTCTATGGTTATAGTTATAAAAGAGCCTTTTACTGAACCTAGAATCCACCGGGCGCTTCCCACAGGCTTGGATGAGCTGGAGGTTTACAGGCAGGAAGTTGTATTAGGGGTGCATGATGGCTGGATAGGGGAACATGGATGGTCCTATAGCTACCATGACAGGCTATTTAATTATCATACCGGGCAAGACCATTTGGATCAGATTAATGCAGCTATTAAAAACCTGGTTGAGTGCTTTTATACCAGGAGAGCACAGGCAATTACCTGGGTGCCAGGCATTGATTCTTCACATCATGAGCCACCATGCCTGCAAAGAATTTGGCTGCGGATACTGGAAGATCCCGAAGAAGGGCTTTTTTTAAACATGAATACCC
Source organism: Actinomycetota bacterium (assembly GCA_051744245.1). Taxonomy (GTDB): domain Bacteria; phylum Actinomycetota; class Humimicrobiia; order Humimicrobiales; family Humimicrobiaceae; genus M55B165. Next base: position 1,150 of record JBNJCV010000103.1, read on the forward strand.
ACTGGCGATCAAGGGATGCCTTTAAGGCTGCATTTATGAACATATTTGCCCTTACTGATTTGCAGAGAAAGATTGCAGAAGAAATTTCAAAAAAGATAGGGACTGAAGTAAGGGTGGGCAGGTATGTTGATATGGCAGACAGCTACCATATATATGGCTCTTATTTTGATCAGTTTAAGGGTTTTTTGAAAACCTTGGAGAAAAAATCATTTAGCGAAAGGACCTACAGTACTTCCTTTGCAGAACCTTTCTTTAAGGAAGCTGCTGAAAAAATTGCCCAGGAATAAGGCTATTTCTTTTTAGGCTTTTTTATTTTAATGCCCAGGATTTTTTCAAGCTCAGATAATTTCTGCGCATCCTTGAACATAAAGGGGCACTGGTCTTCATTGACCAGGGAAGGGTTTTTCGCAAGAGCTTCTGCATACTGTTCGCAATTTGCATAACCGCAAGCTCCACAGTCCCTATGAGGAGCTATTTGCAGTATTTTTTCTGCTTTTTCTGGCTTCTTTTTTTCTTTTGGCAGAAGAATGCTTGCTATAAGTATTAATGTGGCCAGAGTTAAGGCAATTGCAACTGATACCAGTATTATTATTATATTATCAACCATTTATATTCCAGGTTTTAGTTAAAAAAAGTTTTACTTACTGAGGTTACCTTAAAATTTAAAAAAATTCCAAGAATTCAAAATTTGGATAAGTATCTACAGGCCAGATAAACTATTTGTTTTTTAACATTTCATTCTTTTTCTTTCAGCTTTTTAATCATATCAAGCCTGTTTTTCAATGTTTTTTCAAAACCTCTCTGATTAGGCTTGTAGTAGGTTTTTCCCAGCAATTTTTCTGGAAGGTAGGATTGATTTACTATTGCATTCTTGAAATTATGGGGATATTTATAACCTTTGGCATATCCGGAGTCTTTCATCAATTTAGTGGGCGCATTCCTTATGTGATAGGGAACAGGGGGAGCCTCGTATTTACTTATATCTTCTTTAGCCCTGTTAAGGCTCTTGTAGACTGAATTGCTTTTAGGGGCAAGAGCTAGATACAATGCAGCTTCCACTATTGCCTGGAAACCTTCAGGAGGGCCCAGAAACTCAAAGCTATCTTTTGCCGCTATAACCAGTTTTAAGGCTTCAGGATCTGCCAGCCCTATATCTTCTGAAGCGCAAACTGTCATCCTCCTTAATATGTAGAGGGGATCTTCTCCGCTTTCCAGCATCCTTACTGTCCAGTAAACTGCAGCATCGGGGTCGCTTCCCCGCAGTGACTTGTGGAGTGCTGATATAAGGTTAAAATGCTCTTCGCCTTGCTTGTCATAAAGCAGGGCTTTTTTTTGGATAACATTTTCTATCAGCGGGATGTCTATCTTTATTTTCTCCTTCTTTTTCTTGGCCTTAGAATTAAAGGCAAGTTCCAGGGTGTTATAGGCTATCCTTACATCCCCATCTGCAAAGTTGCTTATAAAGTTAATGGTATCGTCATTTATTTCTACATTATATTTTCCCAGGCCTCTCTCCTTGTCTTTTAATGCCCGGGTAAGAAGCACCCTTATTTCATCGGCCTCAAGCTTTTCCAGCATAAATACCTTGCATCTTGAAAGCAGGGCTGAGTTTACTTCAAAAGAAGGATTTTCGGTAGTGGCTCCTATTAGTATTATGGTACCTTTTTCCACAAAAGGCAGGAAGGCATCCTGCTGGGCTTTGTTAAACCTGTGTATTTCATCTATAAACAGAATGGTCCTGTTTCCCTGGTCAGCCTGGTACTGGGCAGCCTGCATGACCTCCCTTATTTGCTTTATGCCTGAGGTAACAGCCGAAAATGATATAAATTTGTAATTTGGGCTGTTGGCTATAATTCTTGCCAGTGTTGTTTTGCCTGATCCTGGCGGGCCCCAAAATATTATTGAATATATATTATCTTCTTCAATAATCCTCCTTAAAATCTTCCCTTCCCCCACCAGGTGTTCCTGACCTACAAATTCATCCAGGTTTCTAGGCCTCATCCTATCTGCTAAAGGGGCTGAACTGGTATATCCGTTTTTTTGGGTGTACTGGTCAAATAAAGTCATTTTTATTGTCCGATTATTTTAACATATGCTTTTCTATTTCTTGGTCCGTCAAATTCACAGAAATATATATTTTGCCAGTTGCCAAGAACTAGCTTACCGCTGTCTATTATAATTTGTTCGCTTGCTCCTGCCAAAGTTGTTTTAATATGGGAATCTGAATTGCCTTCAAGGTGGACATACTTACCGTTTTCTGGGACAATTTCATTTAGCTTAGTTGTAATATCAGTTTTAACTGAAGGGTCTGCACTCTCATTTATGGTTATGGCGGCTGTGGTGTGAGGGACGAATATGCAGGCAATTCCGCTTTTTACTTTTTTCTCTGATGCTAGTCTTTCTACATCACTGGTTATGTCCACCATCTGTATCCTTCTTGTGGTTTTTATACTCAATGTGTCGAACATCTCTTTCCTTTCTGATATATTGCTTTTAAACAATTATAATTTAATATGTTCTATTTATGAAGAGATTTGAATTAA
>JBNJCV010000104.1:0-3214 GCA_051744245.1 Actinomycetota bacterium
AACATATCCTATAAATGTTTCCCTAGATTCTTTCCCTCATGTTTTTAGAACCAAGCACAGTTTGGCAGGTACTCATAATTAACAGCTATGGTGGTATCCAAATATCTACTTCAAACTTAGAAATCTAAGTATATAGATCCCAATATTTTTTAGTAAAACTATAGCTCCATTAGAGAATGAGAAACCACTCCTGGTTGGCTACCCAAAAAGTGCTCTAAACAAAAGATACCTAGCACATCGGTAATAATTAGGCCATGCTTGTGCCTGCAATTGGGGCAATTTTTGATTTCTATAATTTTGCTAAGTGCTATCTCTAAATGGATATTTAAAGGTATCGGCAATGCATTCAAAGCCTTACGGTTTCCCGCTTCATTACTTTTCCGGTTCTTCTTTTAATATAGCCAGCAAGCCTACTGATTTTTCCCGCAGGCTAAAATTGGAGATATCAAACTTGCTAAAATCTTATGTAAACAATTTCAGGGTAGCAATAATCTAATTCTTCTATAAATACATAGCTAGTGGAGCTCGGTCTGGAATTTAATAAATCTGATTACATCACTTTTAGTTATAATGCCCTTTATTTTATCCCCGGACATAACTACTAAATGCCCCAGATCGTTTCGAGACATTTTTTTAATCGCATCAGATATTTCCATATCAGGGCTCACTTTTTCATTATCTGTAACCCTATTAACTACTTCCCCTACTTCTGTCTCTTCCCTTTCTTCCTCGGAAAAACTTTTAACTTCATGTAAAGATATTATTCCTATAAGTTTTTTGTCTTTGCCGCTCTCAACCACAGGGAACCTACCATACCTATATTTCATGAAATAGTTATCTATCATTTCCTGCAAACTCACATCTTCATCTACTGTTACCAAATCCTCATTCATTACTTTTCTTACTTTAATACCTTTGGCAGCTACTTCAAACAGGGTCTGCCTGTAACTTGCATGCGCTGAGGATTGCAAAAACCATCCAATAAACGCAAACCAAACTCCGCCAATGAAATTGCCGAAGAATATAAAAATAATTCCGGCGCCAACCATTAGAAAGCCAATGACCCTACCGGATATCATGGCGATATAAGTTGCCCTCTTCAAGTTATCTGTTGCCTTCCAGACAATTGACCTTAAAACCCGGCCGCCATCCAAAGGAAATCCAGGCAATAAATTAAATACTCCCAGAGCCACATTTATAATAGCCAGGTATCTAAATGGTTCTTCCACCACCGCAGTGCCCCTGCTAAAAAACCATATAATTCCAAAAACAATAGCTAGAACAAAGCTGGCTGCTGGCCCAGCAATGGCCATAACAAATTCACTACCCGGATCCTGGGGTTCCTTTTCTATCTGGGACATCCCCCCAAATATAAAAAGGGATATCCTTTTTACCGGCATTCCCTTATTCCTTGCCACCAATGAATGGCTCATCTCATGGAATAAAACAGAGAAGAAAAATAAAAATACTGTAATTATGGTAACTATAGTCAAAACACCCGCATTTTGGCCAGGCAAAACCCTGGGAAAATATTGAAAGCCAAAATAATAAGCGAATAATGCAAATATAATAAACCAGCTGTAATCCAGCCTTATTTCAATCCCAAAAACTTTAAAAAGTTTAATCGATGACCTAAACATGATTTTTACCCTTTACTAATTTAATTATTGGATAAATTATAACATAATTTTTTTTTACCATAGAACAAAAAAAATTTAGCTTTTCCGCAAAGAATAAGCACAATCTTCTGGTAAAATAGTATTTATATACATCCCGGAACCTATTTCAAACCCTGCCCTGGTTGTCAACCTAGGAAGAATTTCCAGATGCCAATGGTAGTGCTTTGCCCCAGACTTATCGGGCGGGGCACTGTCAATAACATAATTGTAGTCAGGGTCTCCCAGTAATTTATCCATTCCCATCAGTATTTTCTTTAAAATGTCAGCTAAATCCTCCAGGCTGCTATCACCTATTTCAGCAAAACATGACTGGTGTTTTTTTGGTAAAATAAGAGTATGATAAGGGACCACAGAAGCATACGGGCAAAATGAAATAAATTTATCATTTTCATAAACCATTCTTTTTTCTGACTGTATCTCATTCTTGATCATGTCACAATAAACACAGTTTCCGAAATCATCAAAATACCTTTGGGATTCATATAGTTTATTTCTAACATAAGCAGGAACAAACGGTGTTGCAACTAGCTGTGAGTGGGAATGCTCCAGTGAAGTTCCAGCTCTTACTCCATGGTTTCTGAAAATAATAATTAATTGGTAATTCTCATTCTTGCTTAACTCTACATACCTTTGCTTGTAAGCCACCAAAACTTTTTCCAGATGCTCCTTTTCCATAAATGCAATACTGTCATTATGCCTTGGTGATTCAATAATTACTTCATGGCTTCCAATTCCCTCCATGTTCAAATAAGGCCCATCAATATGCCTGCTTACGGAATAATTTAACTCTTCTCTAGAGCTCAAGGCAGGATATTTATTGGGAACCACCCTTACAAGCCAGCTGCCGCCATTGCTTATCCTAAACAATTCCCCGGGGGTTTTATCTTCGTTGCCTTTACAAAAAGGACAATTTGCTGAGTGCCGGATACTGCTTTTTCTTCTCTTCTTCTGCTTGAAGTCCTTAGGCCTTTTTGCCCTTTCTAATGCAAATATTGTCCAGTCTTTTGTAGACAGGTCCTGTCTAATTATTGACATAAAACTTTCCTCCAGTAATTCCATGTTGTTAAGTTAATGATAAATGTTATAAAATTAAAATTCTACCATTTATATTTTAATGAATTATCTATAGATAGTGGGTTTAATATGGAAAAAGAAGAATTTAGAAAATTAATAATAGAAGCAGCCGAAGAACTTCCGGTTAAGTTTCAAAAAAAGCTTGAGAATATAAGTATAGTAATCGATGACGAAAATATAAAAAAGTCTAAAAAAGATGGAAAAAAGATAATACTGGGCTTATACCAGGGATTGCCCATCACCAAAAGGGCTGGAAAAAGGAATATATATCCAGATAAAATTACTATATACCAGAAAGCAATAGAATCAATATGTTCAAGTGAAACACAAATTAGGGAAAGACTAAGAAAAGTTTTATTGCATGAAATTGGACATTTTTTTGGCCTGGATGATGGCAAGCTTAAAGGCCTAGGCTATTAAACTTTTTTTCTACCCCACTTTACCTTCTTCTTAGCTAGCAC
>JBNJCV010000105.1:0-3151 GCA_051744245.1 Actinomycetota bacterium
TGGATTACTGCCATGCCTGGTTTTGAAGGCAAATCCAAAAGGACGTTTAAAAAAAATGAAAACTTTGTCATACTCTCAAATGGAGTCTTTTTAACCGATCTTTTTGAGTTTATAAATGAAAACACCTATGCTCTACTTATTTCAGACGATTATTACTATAGCCCCAAGTTTAATCCACGGCTAGAGAGGAATATAAAAAATGGGAAGTATGAAATCATATTCAGCAAATACGGCTACCACTTTATTAAAATAAAACATGAATAAAAAGATAAAAATAGTAGAAATAAAGAAATTTAACTACCAGCTGGTAGAAAAATTAAAAGCCCTTGAGGTATCCTCCTTTGGGCCTGAGGCAGCAGCAAACCAGTGGTTGCTGCCTGTAATAATAAGGTATGGAAAAATTATAGCAGTAAAAGCAGGTAGCAGTTTCATTGGGCTCTGCCTGCTAATCCGGAGCTGGGATAACACAGACACAGCTTTTATCTATTCACTACATGTAAAAAAACAATACCGTAACCAGGGTATTGGCAAAATGCTGCTGGCTAAGGCAATAGAAATTTCAAAAGATTATGGCATAAAATGTATTAATTTAACTGTGAGTCCTGAAAACAAGACCGCTATAAAATTATATAAAAACTTTGGGTTTAAAATTAACAGGCTAAAGAAAAATGAATATGGCAAAGGCGTTCATAGATATCTGATGAGCCTTAAATTTTAAGCATTTAGTACATAGCTATTATACTTTTAATTTATAACCGATTCTCCTTTAAAATTTAAGTCACTTGGAATATAATGATTTAGTCAACTATATTTTGAGAAAGGAGTGCATTGGCCCGCTGTAAAAACTGTGGACATTTCGGACTTTTCCTTAAATTAAACTCTGAAGGGCTATGTATTAAATGCGCGCCAATAGTTGAAAATATAGTATTAAATTGCGCCCGCATAATGAAAGATTCCCTGAACAAACTGGGTGAAGCAAATGATTTAAATACCAAACTTACTTATTGCAACTTAATGTTTGAAAATGCAACAAGGCTTGAAAGCTATGAAAAGAAAGGCATACAAACAATAAAGCCCCGCCCATCTATATTTATTGAAGAATGTGAGAAAATAAAAAAGGAACTTTACCGTAAAAGTTTGGGCCAGGAGAAAATTAGCTAAAGCTAATGTTGACAGCCATTCTTTTTCTTACCATTTAAAAATCTTCAAGCCCCAAGCAATATAATGATTTATAGAAGGTTTAATTTCCGGTAATGTTTTTCTCTTTTTTTACACAGCTTCATTAAAAAGCCAATATCCTTGTCCCTATAATCATAAACTGTTTTACGTCCTTCAGACCTTAAAATCCTTCCAATATACTGGACCAGTTTACCTTCAAACGAAAAGGGATAAACTAAAAATATGCTATTTAAATTTCTTACGTCCAGGCCTTCCCCCATTAATTGGCCGGTGGTAATAAGCACCTGGAAATGGCCTTCCTTTACCTGTTTCATCTTTAATTTCCTTCTGGATTTAGAGTCATCCCCGGTTATGCTGATTACCCCGCATAATGACTTTAGGTACATTCTCAATATTTCTACATGTTCCTTTCGCTCGGTTATTACCAGTATCTTTTTACCGGGACCTAATTCATTCTGTATGTCTTCTGTAACCTGCTTGTTTCTCTGTGTATCGAAAACCAGTATTTTGGAAAGCATCTGGAAATTATCTGTCTTATTATTGAAAGGAACAAATAGGCTAGTATCCCTTATGTTTAGCTGGATGTTGGATATAGCTGAGTTATGTGCCTGTTTGCTAAATCCCTCGTTATTATAAATTATCTTGCCAATATAGAAGAATATCATTTTTTCATCATTGTATTTTCTCTTGGGAGTAGCAGTAAGGCCATAAATATATTGGGGGTTGAAACTTACTATTGTTTTCCTGAAACTTTTTGCTGGAATATGGTGGCATTCATCAATAATTACAGTCCCAAATGATTCACCCAGACTTTTTAAAGCCGGGTACCTGGCCAGGCTTTGAATCATAGCTACAGTAATATGTTTTGATATTTTTTTCTTCCGACCTGAAATCTGGCCAATATCCTTCTTGGCCATTCCTAGAAAGTCCTGGATTCTTTCGAGCCATTGATCTAATATTTGTCTTCTATGCACAATTATTAATGCTGGTTGGCTTTTTTTGGCTATAATCTCTATTCCAATAATAGTTTTCCCAAAACCGGGAGGTGCAACTATTACTCCGCTCCTATTACTTTCACAACTTTCAATAGCCTTCTGCTGTGGTTTGCTTAACTTGATCAAGGAGTTAAAGCTGGTTTTAGCTAGCTTGGCCCTTTTATCAATAATTTGGTATTTAATCTTGTTTTGGTTGCAATAATTTTCCAGCTCGCCTAGAAAGCCCCTAGGCACCATTACCTTTCCCCGCGATTCCTTAATCAGGTTAAAGAATTTCTTAATCCCGTAAACGCTTTTGCCAATTTTTTGCTTCACTATATACTCACTATTTATAAAATTAAGATTCTTCTTTAAAAAGCTTGCAAGATCTTTGCTTATCTGGGCTTTATCTAAAATTACCCGGCTGCCAATAGTAATATCCATTATGCCTGCAGTTTTATTCTTTATTCCAGAAACATCCTCCCCTTTTTCAACTAATTCATGATAAAGCTGGTCAAGTTTTGATATAGTAACCTTCTTTATTCCTTTTAAATAGCCCCACTGGTCTAATATGGGTTTAAAATCCTTAGGGTTTACAAAAACTGTTCTTCCCGCATTTACGCACCTTCCATTTAGAGGCAGGGCAATCAAGTTCCCAAATCCTTTGCCTGAAAGATAATCCTGGTTAGGAAAAATCCGGTCAAAACTTACCTCTTTTGCAAATTCTGAAAGGCCCAAAGCTTTTCTAACTATTTCCAGAAAAATTCTTCTGCTTTTTGCAGCAGGATATTTTCCGTCAAAAAATACCCAGAGATGGGCTCCCTCTCCTGAAAAGGATTTTTCCATATAGGCAGGAACTCCCGCCGCCCTGCTTTCCTCAATAAACTGTCTGGAATCTTTTTCCCAATTTTTCCCGTCAAAATCCAGGGCAACGAAATAAGAAGTATTGTCCTCCAAAAGTGGATAAATCCCCACCAAATGCTTTCCCTGCAGATGCT
>JBNJCV010000106.1:0-3065 GCA_051744245.1 Actinomycetota bacterium
GAAAATTTAAGGACAATTGATTTAGGCCTTATAAACGATGAGAAATATTTTATGATGATGTGCTCCTATGGTTTTGATGTTAAGGCTCTTTCTGAGATTAACCTGATGCTTAAAAAAAAGTTAAAAGTTTTAGCCTATATTTTTTACGGGGTTAGAGCATTCCTTCTGCATAGGCCGGTAAAAGTAGTGGCTAGTCTGGACAATGTTGAAAAGTATGAGGGCTATTTCTGCATAATAAATAATGTTAAATCATATGGAAACCCTCTGGCAAAGATAACTCCTCATGCTTCTACCGAAGATGGGTTTCTGGATGTATGTATTTTTAAAAATAGCAATAAATTTTCTTTCCTCAAAAATGTAATAGGTGTTTTTACTACCAGGCATATAAATTTTGAAGATGTGGTTTATTTCCAGACAAATAATAAATTAAAGATAGAAATAAAAGAGGGTAGCAGCAGACAAGAAAACCTTCAAGTACAACTTGACGGTGATGTTTTAAGCAATTTGCCTATTGAAGTTAAGCCTGCTAAAAGCGCATTAAAAATATTTTTACCGAGGGGTTAAGATGGGCTTAAAAATATTGGTTGCTTGTGATAAGTATAAAGGCAGCCTTTCAGCTTTAGAAGTTTGCAGTAGCATTGCTGATACTATAAGGGAAATAGATAAAGAAATTGAAGTAGTGGTTGCTCCTATGGCAGATGGTGGAGAAGGTACAGTAAGCACCCTGGTTGAAAGCCAGGATGGAAGGTTTATAAATTTAGAAGCTAAGGGACCTTTAGGTGACCCTGTAAAGTCAAGATTTGGCATTATAAAGGGTGATATTGGGATAATAGAGATGGCTGCAGCATCAGGGCTTTGGCTTGTTCCTAAGGGCAGGGGAAATCCTATGGAGGCAACTACTTACGGAACCGGGCAGCTTATAAGGGAGGCCCTGAATTTGGGCTGCAAAAAGATTATTGTAGGAATTGGCGGAAGCGCAACCACTGATGCAGGCATGGGAATGGCGCAGGCTTTAGGGGTCAGATTTTACGGGAAAAAGGGTGAAGAGCTGGGCCTGGGTGGAAAGGAAATGCAAAAAGTTGAAAGAATTGACATGTCAGGCATTCATCCGGGAGTAGGCCAGGCTGAGATTGATGTTGCCTGTGATGTAGATAATCCATTGTATGGCAGAAAGGGCGCTGCTTATGTTTACAGCCCCCAGAAAGGCGCTGGTAAAAAAATGGTAGAAGAGCTTGACAGAGGTTTGAGGAATATAGCCAGGGTTATTGAAAAGGACCTGGGAAAGGATATTAGGGACATGAAAGGAGCTGGGGCTGCAGGAGGCCTGGGCGGAGGTCTTGCTGCATTTCTGGGAGCCAAGCTCAGGCCAGGGGTGGATATTGTTATGGAGTCTATATCGCTGGAAAGCAAGATAGAAGACTCTGACCTTGTAATTTCAGGAGAGGGGGCCATGGATGAGCAAACTTATTATGGGAAAAGTGCTTATGGTGTTGCTAAACTGACTTACAAATACGGCATACCTGTAATTACCATTAACGGTTCAGTTTTTGGAGACAGGGAGGATATCAAAGAAGAATATTCCAGGCTATTTAGCGGAAATTTTTCCATAATTAACAAACCAATGGAGCTGGATGAAGCTATACGGGATGCAAAGAAATTGCTTAAAAATGCTACCAGAGAACTAATTATTTTTTATTTGAATATTTTTAAAAAAATGAGAAAATAATAAAGGCATTTTTTTAAAACTTTTTAAATGGAGGGATGAGAAATGAAAGTAGTTGGAAATGTAGAAATAGAGGGAATGGAGAAAATAAAGAGTGGAAAAGTCAGGGAGATGTTTTCAAATAATAGTGAAATATTAATTGTAACCACTGACAGGATTTCAGCTTTTGACTATATTTTGCCTTCACTGATACCACTTAAAGGGGTTATTTTAAATAAGATTTCAGTGTTCTGGTTTAAGTTACTGGAGGATGTAATAGAGAACCATATAATAGAGACTGATGTCAATAAATTTCCCAAGCAATTAAGAAAATACAGGGATATGCTAAAGGGGAGGTCGGCAATTGTAAAAAGGGCCAAGATCTTTCCTATAGAATGCGTGGTAAGGGGATATATAACTGGTTCCGGCTGGGAGGATTACAAAAAAACCGGAATGATTGGCGACCTTAAGTTGCCGCCAAACTTGCAGATGTGTGACAAGCTTCCAGAGCCTATTTTTACTCCTACCACTAAAGAAGTTTCCGGCCATGATGTTTCTATTACCATAAATAAGGCTAAAAAAATATTCGGGGCAAAGGTTGTAGATTACCTGAAGGAGAAAAGCATCCAGCTGTATAGCAAGGCTGCAGATTATGCCTTAAAGAAGGGAATAATAATTGCTGATACTAAATTTGAGTTTGGCCTGGTGGGAAACAACACTATACTTGTAGATGAAGTTTTAACCCCAGATTCTTCAAGGTTCTGGCCGCTTGATGAATATGATGCTGGAAAGCCCCAGAAAAGCTTTGATAAGCAATATGTTAGGGATTACCTATTGGGAACGGACTGGGACAGGAATTCAGAGCCTCCCGAGCTGCCGGAAGATATAATAGATAAAACCACTCAGAGATATATAACTGCTTACGAGATGCTAACCGGCAAAAAATTTGAGTGGAAATAAAGATGCTGGTTGATGTCTTATTGAGCAACAGCATAGGTGAGGATACCCTGAGGGTTAATATTAAAGGCTCTGTATGCGGGGTAATAGATGTAATAAGGGCTACTTCCACTATTACAACTTTGCTGGCAAAAGGTATAAGCAAAATTATAATAGCCGACTCAAAAAAGGATGCCCTTTCACTAAAGGAAAATAACGGTGGCTGCGTATTATGCGGAGAAGAAGGTGGCCTTCCGCCTAAAGGTTTTGACTATGGCAACTCCCCCCTGGAGATTTCCAGGTTAAGGAATTTAAAGGGAAAGAATGCTATCTTGAAGACGACTAACGGTACGGTGTCTTTCTTCAGGGTTAAAAAGTCAGTAGCTGCTTATTCTATGTCTATTCTTAACCTGGATTATACAGTTGA
>JBNJCV010000107.1:0-3018 GCA_051744245.1 Actinomycetota bacterium
ATGCTTGCAACATTTTATAATTTCCATTTTTTTCACTTCTTGTGTTAATAATAAAAATTATGCTCTATTTTTTTATTTGCGATACAAAAATTCTATAATTTTAAACTTTGTCAAAGTTTTTTATTATATTAGTAAAAAACCCTTTATCAGATATATGTATGGATATAGATTGTTCCTCTGGAAACTTGAGTACTTTAAAAAAGCTGTAAAATGTTTGCGAATGCTATGGTTAAACCCAAAGGATAATCATGAGGTCTTTTTTATAACCTATCCAGTTAAAGATAGAAAACCCTGGAGAGATGATTATTGATACATTGCGCGCCTAATTTTTTCCCTAGTCGGCTAGATACTCCATTTTGGGCAGGACTGATACAGAATATATATGAAGTAGACCCACTTACCTGCCCAAAATGGGAAGATAGATGAGGATTATTGATTTTATAGAAGAATATAAGGTGATAAAGAAAATACTTGACTGGCTAAGGATATGCGGGGTTCAAAGAAAAAGGCCCCCCATAACAGAGACATCACCAGGTGAATTTGGTGAATATATCTGGGACGATTATATAAACTGCCAACATTGGTGCCAGAGCTTTTACAGGGTGGCAGGATAGGCATCTACCATAAAATATAACCTGGACATTGGATTTTCTCAAATTTCTTCTATTCCATATACTTTCTGATCAGGTATTGCGACCAGTAGTCATTTTTATCTCCGATAACCAATAATTATATCGGCTTTTAAGGATTATAGGTTTGAGCCAAAAGCAAATCTTATAAATTATGCTAAAATATAAAATTGATACTAAAGGAAAGGAAAAAATATGACAAAACTTTTAGAAAAAGCATTTAAAGAAGCATCCAAGCTTCCAGAGGTGGAACAAAATGCTTTAGCGAAGTGGGTGATAGAAGAACTTAAATCAGAAGATAGATGGAAAAAGACTTTTGCAGAATCTGAGGATATACTTGATAAGCTTGCTGATGAAGCTCTTGAAGCATATAAAGACGGAAAGACAAAACCGATGGATATAAAAGAATTATGATATCCAGAACCAGTAGTCGGTTTTGGAAATGTTATAGAAAATTACCAAAACATATAAGAAAAGAAGCAAGGAAAGCAAAAGAATCCATATTATCCAAGTCTTCGCTTCAAAAAGGTACATTCTACCCGTCCAATTTTTTCTTTGCGTATATCTAAAGATTATCCTGCTGTTGGCATACAACAGAATAATCAAATAATATGGTTCTGGCTTGGTTCTCATAACGATTACGATAACCTCTTAAAAAAAATAAGATCTGCTGATAAATAAATTACCCTGAATATTTTTATCCTCTTTTAATTTTCAAATAATTAGATGGTTGATAATCCCGGAAAAATTTTAATATATTTCTATGTTATCATATGGGCCGGTCCGGCGAACCAGACTGGCCCATAGCAAAAACTTTTAGACTAAGATTGAAGATAAAACGCTAATTGCTACATTATTACTGCTTATAATGTGTAATTGGAACACATTATTGCTTGTAATATTGTGTAATATTGATACAATTTTCCTTGCTATAATGTGATAAATATTATATTATTTATCTGTATTTTTTAACAATTACAAATCTATCACCTTAATTTAAGAAATGTACAGACAACAAATAGAAAAATTAAAAGCATGGAAAGATAAGAAAGACCGTGTTCCTTTAATTATAAGAGGAGCTAGACAGACGGGAAAAACATGGTTAATGGAAGAATTTGGTAAGAAATTTTTTGAGGAAGTTGTTTATATTAATTTGGAAACAGATGAAGACCTCTCGACCATTTTTGATAGATCTATTGAACCTAATAATATTATAGATATGCTTGGGGCTTATTATGGTAAAAAAATAAAACCCAATAACACTTTGGTTATTTTTGATGAGATCCAGCAGGCACCCAGGGCATTGACATCCCTGAAATATTTTTCTGAAAAAGCTCCTGAATATTTTATTTGCTGTGCAGGTTCTTTCCTGGGAATAGCGTTACATAACGATACTTCATTTCCAGTAGGAAAGGTAGATTTTCTTGATCTGCAGCCACTTAACTTCCAGGAATTTTTAATAGCTAATGACCAGCAGGCAATGGTTGATTTTATCTCATCAGAATTTAATTCAATCCCTGATGCATTTTCTAATAAATTGACTGATATTCTTAAGCAATATTTCATCATCGGCGGAATGCCAGCAGCAGTATCTGAATGGTTGAAATCCCGGGATTATTCGGCAGTTGAGGAAAAGCAAACCGCAATACTGGACAGCTACGAACAAGACTTTTCAAAGCATTCCCATGTAAGTACAGTTACCAAAATGAGATATTTGTGGAACAGCATTCCTTCTCAGTTAGCAAAAGAAAATAAAAAATTTATTTATGGTTTGGCAAGAAAAGGTGCCCGGGCAAGGGATTTTGAAGAAGCTCTTCTGCTGCTTTTTGACAGTGGCCTTATCAGAAAGGTTGGAAGACTGAAAAAACCCGCTTTCCCGCTGAAGGCTTATGAAGATTTAAAATCATTTAAAATCTACCATCTTGATATTGGTTTACTGAGGACTTTAGGTAAAGTCCCTCCAGAGGCAATTATTAAAAAAAATGAATTATTCAGTTTATTTAATGGGTCCCTTACAGAGCAATATGTCCTTCAAGAATTGTCATCCCAAGAAAAAATAAAGAATATTTATTATTGGACTTCAGGGAGAACTGCTGAAGTTGATTTTGTTTTTGATTTAAAGGACAATATTTTCCCTTTAGAAGTAAAATCAGGAAAAAACCCTAAGGCAAAGAGCTTGAGAGTTTACCGGGAAAAATATATGCCAACGCTGGCAATAAGGACATCTCCTTTAAATCTTAAACTCGATGGGGATTTACTAAATATTCCGCTCTACTCTCTGTTTAATCTCAGAAACATAATTGAATATGTTCTTAGAAAATAAAAAATTCCTGGTGGTTAAACTGGCCTGTAATAAGAACTTTTAGGTTAAAGGTGAAATACATTAAAA
>JBNJCV010000108.1:0-2896 GCA_051744245.1 Actinomycetota bacterium
CATTTAGCAGGTTCCTTGTCTTGTATAGATATATTAGTTGTGCTTTATTTTAAAATACTAAAGCACAATCCCAGAAAACCTGATTGGGAAGAAAGGGACAGGTTTGTGTTAAGCAAAGGCCATGCAGCGCCAGCTTTGTATACAGTGCTAGCGATGAGTGGTTATTTTCCCAAAGAAGAGCTTTATACATTAAGGAAAATAGATTCTAGACTTCAAGGGCATCCTGATTCTAAGAAATTACCGGGAATTGAAATATCTACTGGTTCGCTTGGCCAGGGCTTATCTGCAGCAGTGGGAATGGCCCTTGGTTATAAGTATGATAAAAAAGGTGGGCAGATCTATTGCCTGGTTGGAGATGGGGAATGTGATGAAGGACAAATATGGGAGGCTGCTATGTTTGCATCCAGTAATGATCTGGAAAATATTACGGTAATAGTTGACCGGAACAAATACCAGATTGATGGACAAACAGAAAAGGTAGTACGCCTGGAGCCTTTTGCTAGCAAGTGGAATAGTTTTGGTTGGGAAACCAAGGAAATAGATGGCCATAATCTGAAAGAAATCCAGGAAGCTTTACAAAGGGCTAGAGGAAGAAGGGTAGCTATTATTGCAAATACCATTAAAGGTAAGGGCGTATCTTTTTTAGAGAATAACAATAAATATCATTCTAAGCCCTGTTGCAGGGAAGATTGTACCCGGGCTATTGATGAGCTAAGCAAAAAATTAGAACTTAAATAACTAAACAATGAATTTAAAATCTACAAGAGATGCATATGGTGAAGTTCTGGTAGAGCTAGGTAAAGAGAGAAATGATTTATTTGTCATGGATGCAGATCTTTCCATGTCTACCAAAACATGTTTTTTTTCAGAAAAATATCCCGAGAGGTTTTTTGATGCCGGGGTTGCAGAGCAAAACATGATTGGAATTGCTTCAGGTTTATCAAAAACCAATAAAACTGTAGTGGCTTCTACTTTAGCTATTTTTGCTCCAGGCAGGTCGTATGACCAGATTAGGAATACTTTAGTCCATTCAAACTGTAATGTAAAAATTGTTGTTACCCATGCAGGATTATCAGTGGGAAAGGATGGGTCATCTCATCAATCAATTGAAGACCTTGCTTTGGCCAGGGTAATCCCAGGCCTGAATGTGGTAGTCCCTTGTGATGCAGTTGAAACCAAAGCTGCCATAAGGACGGCTGTAAATACATTTGGCCCGTTTTATATAAGGCTAGGAAGGCCAGACGTGCCTGTTATTAATAAGGAAAATTATAAATTCAGGCTTGGAAAAGGAATTATCTTACGGGAAGGCAATGATATTATTTTAATTGGGTGCGGTATTATGGTTTTTGAAATGCTAGAGGCCGCAAAAATTCTAGAAAAGCAAAATATCAGTGCCGAGGTTATAAATATGTCTTCTATTAAACCTATTGATAAAGATTTGATAAGGCAGCGGGCAAAGAGAACCGGAGTTGTTTTTACTTGTGAGGAACACAGCATAATTGGTGGACTTGGTAGTGCAGTGTTAGAAACACTAGAAGGGGAGAGGAATATTTTCTTAAAAAGAATTGGTCTGGAGGATACATTTGGAGAATCTGGCTTGCCTGAAGAATTATTTGAAAAATATGGGTTATCTGCGGATAAAATTGTAAAACAAATATTAAAATTTAGGAAAAGTTAATATGATCAATCAAAATAAAAATATTAGTATATTAATTGCCGGCAGCCCCGAAACTGATACCGGGCAAAGAACTTCAACCTTGGCTGAACAGGTGAACGCTTTGCAAAATATGGAGATAAAAAGTGTTTATAATAATAATATTGACCAGGCAAAGTTAATTCTAAATGAAGCTAAATTAAATAAAGATCTGGCAACCTCTAATGTGGAAGAATTCTTAAGTGTTAGCTCCGATGTAATATTAGTGACTGAATCCAATACAGAGATAGCGGCAGAGGTAATTTTTAGAGCCCTATTTAATAAAAAAAATGTAGTTAACATGAATGCTGCCTCAGAAGTCTTAATTGGGGATTATTTTAAAAATTTAGCTGAAAATAGCGGGGTAATATATAGCGTGGGTGCTGGGGATGAGCCTGCAGTTACACTTAATTTAATTAATTATTGTAATAAGTTGGGACTAGAGGTGATATGTGCTGGCAAGGGGAAAAACAATCCTTTAAAGCTGTATTCTAACCCGGATGATTTTAATCAAAAAGCAATAGAACTAGGAGTTAGTAAACAAGGTATAACCTCTTTTGTTGATGGAACTAAGACCATGCTGGAGATGGCAATTCTTTCAAATGCTTCAGGCATACCAGTAGATGAAGGGGGTATGCACGGTCCTAAAATTAATTTAGAGGACTTAGCAGATAACTTAATTTCTAAAAATGACGGAGGCATACTGGGTAAAATTCCTGCAATCGATTATGTAATAGGAGATGTAGCCCCAGGCGTATTTGTTATTTTTACCTCCAACCAAAAATCCATAGTAAGGGAATTAAATTATTTAAAAATGGGCCAGGGCCCTTATTTTATTCTTTATACCCCTTATCATTTAGGTAATATAGAAGCACCGCTCTCAATTTATGACATAGCAATTAATGGCAAACCAACCATAAATGTAAAAGACGGGATGATTACTGGGGTTGCAGCAATTGCTAAAAAGGATATAAAAACAGGGGAAGAATTGGATAGAATAGGGGGATATTGTTTTGCAGGAATTGCTATGGAAAACAGTAAAGTAAAAGAAAATGAATACTTGCCCCTGGCTTTAGCTGAAAACAGTGTAGCAAGGAGAGATATAAAAAAAGGTAGCATATTAAGGTTTGAGGATGTTAAGGTTAAAACAGATACTATTTTATATAACCTTTACAGCATCCAGGATAAGGCTGGATATAAATA
>JBNJCV010000109.1:0-2866 GCA_051744245.1 Actinomycetota bacterium
CCTTAAAGATATTGCCACATACCTGGGGTTTAGCTGGAGGGATAAAACACCGTCTGGTGCCCTATCCATACAATGGTACAATGAATATATAAAAACAGGTAATCCAGATATTATGGCCAGGATTCTTGCATATAATGAAGATGACTGCAGGGCAACCATGCTGATAAAGGATGAGCTAGAAAAGATGGCAGAAAAAAAGTTTTAACCGGCCAAATTCTTTAATGCTCTTGCAGTTTTTATAGTTATTGTAAAACATAAATTATATTATTTATATTCTATAAACATGAATGCAAACCAGAAAGGCCATATTTTTCAGTGGTTAATTATAATAGTATTTATAGAATTATTTTTGTTTTTTGGGCCAATATATAACTGGCTAAAGCTGGCTTTAATTGGTTTTGCTTTTATAACCGGGTTTTTACTCAGACTTTTTAAAAAGTATCCAGGGGAATCTGAGCCACTGATTGTGGATTTATCTACAGGAGCAATAGCATTTTTACTGATCTTATTTTTTATAATGGTAAAAAATTTATCATTGCAATTTGCGGGGAAAATATTAGCCCCATTTATTATCTTAATTCCCCATTTTATATATATATTCAGAAACAAAAAAATAAAACCTCCAGGATTTAGAAATATAATAAGGAAGTTTTTAAAATGAAAAAAAGAAAGGCATTTTCTTTTGACAGGGATGGAACTCTTATCTGGGGGCGGCCGAAAGGCCCAATAAAAGAAAGTCATCTGCTGAAAGCCAGAAAACTTGGTTATGAAATTGGAGGAGCGGGGGGCCAGTTAATTAAAGAGCAATACAGGGATTGGAAGAATGCAGGAGTAATTCCTGATTTTGTGTTATTTAAGGGAGATATATATAGACTGGAAAATAAGTATGAAAAGGTAGTCCATGTTGGAGATGATATTACTGATAAGGAAATTGCAGATAAGGCTGGTTTTTGCTATATGAGTCCTGAGCAGTTTATTACCTGGCTTAGGGAGAAATTATCAAAATATAGAGGGCTATTTTAAATAAAATAAAACAAAGGTATTAAAGGAAACTAACTTCTAGATAATTTTATGACCATAATTTATATTTAAATTACCCCTGAAGTTAACTTAGACACTGCAGAGAAGATATGGTTTAAAAGAGAAAGATAAAACCCAAGACAATTAAAGGAGTTCTGCCTATAAAAAAATAAAGTAAAAGTTTTAGGCTTTAGTTATAATATATTTTAAATTGTTTTTCATTTTTCTAAGTTAAAAGGTGTCTCCTAGACCTGCTCCTGATCACGCACCAAAAATACCTTGCCATTACGTTCATACTCCATTACCGGTTCGAACCTCAGATGCTTATTTCGCTGCTGATACTCCTTGAGAGCCCGCTGTTGTCCCAGTTCATCACCTTCAGTAAACGAATACCAGTCATCGAAAACAACCACGGTCTTATCGGCAATCAATCCTTCTAACCAATTTAGCGCCGTCCGGGTTGAGGAGTATAGATCACAGTCGAAAAGTACAACACCTGCACGTCCTGCTGGCAGGTCATCCTTTAGATGCTCAACTAGTGTGTCTTCGTAAAAGCCTTCAATTAGCCGGATTCTGTTAAAGTCTACCCCATGCTTCCGGAGATTTTTCTCCACCTGCTGGCGGGTGCAGGCGAATTGGCCTTCAAAGAATCTCCCACCTGTCTTGTCCAAGTCTTCTACCTGCGGTAACCCCTGGAATGAGTCAAATCCATAGAATCGGGTTTCGGTAAGTCCTAGGCGCTTGGCAGCACGGTAAGCTGAAAAAAAGGTGTAACCTTTATATAAACCAAACTCGTAGTAATCCCCGATTGGTCCCCCGTCATGAAGATTTTTAGCTAGTTCAAAAGCATGCTTGATTGCATCGGGAGCTCCTGGGCTTAGTGATTTAAATCCGGGATTTATAGCATGATATACACGTGAACCTAGTCTGAAAAGTGGGGGGCAGTTCCGCAAGATAGATTCTAATTTCCTTTTTATAGTCATTGTCTTACTTTTTTCCTTTATTTTGATTCCAGAAAATTCCGAATGCCAGGCTATTACTATATAGCAGGCGGTATAATATTTGGGCTGGGTTATATATGAAGAATCGGTAAAGCTGAATGCTGCTGAACCACCTGGGTAACCGCAACCCTATCTTTACAAAGTAAAAAAAGTCTGCTAATAGCCACTGCCTTACAGTCTTAAAGGCTGGTATTTTTTTATTTCCTTGTTTACCGGAATATGTTATTGGTATTGGGAAAAAATAATTAATATTGTGCATTAAATTCTCTGATTTTTTGGACAATTTTTTCAATAATACTTCTGTGTTATTATATCATAAAAATTTTCTTATTTTACCGTTAACATAATAATGTGGGTAAATACCATGCAGATTATGTATAAAGAAAGAATATTGTAAAATCTCCGCTTATTCCTTTTATTATTTGGAGTTGTTTATATTATAACGGTTAATTTTTAATATGGTACTGATATTAGTAAAATGTAAAATAGCGTCTTGAAAATAATTATGTATATAAGGAGTATTATTTAATAAATAGAATAATAATTGCAAAATTGGTTATTAGGAAATAGAATTATCGGAGAAATATTTTAAAAAATGAAGGGAAATGATGGAAGAGGAAATGCAGACAGAAGAAAAATTAATGTCATTGCTATCACATCTATCAATACTTATCCCCAATATTGGCGTATTGATGCCGGTAATTATATGGCTAACCAATAAAGAAAAGTCTAGGTTTGTCAGGTTTAATGCATTACAGGCAATATTTTTCCAGTTAATATTTTTAGCCCTTATGATGGTATTTATGTTTGTGGGAATAGTAATGATGCTGGTTGCTATCCCCTGG
>JBNJCV010000110.1:0-2820 GCA_051744245.1 Actinomycetota bacterium
ATATCTTAAAAATTTTTTGGGTTGTCTATTCTGTACTATTTTTATTTGCTTATCCCCGATAAAAGGCAACATGGCTTGCCGATTTTTATTTGACTATTTGGGATGTTAATAATAAATTACTCGCTAATTTCGCCCAGCAGGTCTCTTGGGGCCAAACATAATTATTAACTCTTTGAATGTTAAATATTTATATGTAAAGAAAATACGATTTACAAACTCTAATATTTTTAATAATGAATATTTTTATTTTTGACAGCAAGGACTAATTTTTCGATTATCCTCATCTTTTATCATAATACTATAGTCTCTTTTCAATATATGCCCTATTTTTTTTACTCCTGCAGTAAAGGCAGTTGGTTTTTAATCTGTAATAATCCCCACCAGCTCTTTTATTTAGAAAATCCAGCATATCCGGCTTTTCTATTATTGTAAAGCAGCATTTTTTAAATCATCTTTTGTCACATGAAGATATCCGGAAGTAGTCTCCAGGCTTTTATGGCCTAAAAGTTTTTGAATAGTGGCAAGGTCAATGCCCTTTTTCCTAAGGACCTCTGCATAAGTATGGCGTTTATGGTGAGCTCACCATAATAGGCATTCTTTTGCTACCAGGTTAATTGAAAAGAATGTTAACCTTTTCCTGGTTCAGAGGCTCCTTAGCCTGTGGTGCTTCCCTGGCTTATTAGCACTTCTGCTCCCCCTCAGGGAATTTATGATCTGTTCTGGCGTATAGCGTTTTCTTGGCATAATCCTTTCCTCCTTTTTTCTATTTCATAGGCCCAAATACTAAGTTTCAAATTGGATCAGTTTCTGGGGGGGGAAGGTCAGTTTGGATTCAACAAAAATATATGTTCATTTCGAAAATAAGAGTTTTAGACAAGCAATAGATTATATATATCTCTATTCTTTGTCAAAATGCACAGTCGCCTGGTTGAGGTTCCTGGTCCTCTACTTCAGAGGCAAAATCTTTACTGATATCAATTTCATCAAAACCTGATTTTACTGTACCTTTCATTGCTATACCGCCATATCCGGTAGTATTCATATGGGCCCTTATTATTACAATAGTATCCTCTAAAATTGTAACTGGGCCTCCTGAACGGACAAAAGGTTGTTCGTCTACATGGCTGTGTGCAAGGACTCTCCTATAGATAAGATCGCCATCCTCAGTTAAGATCTCCCACCAGTCAGCATATTGATCACAGCCGGTATCAGGGCTTTTTATACCTACAGAGAATTGGTAATTGTTATCCTCGCCAGATACCTCAACCGAGACAATATCGGCTGTTATCATTTCAGATTTTTCTTGTTGGTTAACCATAATCTCACCAGGTCCCTGTCTACTTAAAGTGCATCCAGTAAAGCCTGTTATAACAAGAATAAAAATTAACAATACAAATATTGATTTAAAAAAAAATCCGCTATTCATTTTATCAGATTCCAAATTTATGTTTATTATAAATACAAGAAAATTTAAATTTCCACATAATATGATCTACCTCTGGTATGTTTTAATTATAATTTCTAAGCAGGTATTACTTTATAACATTATACTACCATTCTTTAAATAAAAATAGCTCACAGTATTTTTTATAAATAATCTAAAACGAAAATCACTAATGACCTTACCTCAATCTTTGGTCCAGTTTTTAAGTTAGTATCTTGGCTATTTGTAAACCAATATCAACCACCTGTATCCTTTTCTAGTAATGAAATAATAATCAGAGAAGAAATTTATAAAAACCTAAAAGGTGGTGCAGGGACCACAAACTAGAAATTAAAAATGAAATAAGGCTTAAGGTTTCGAAAAAGGATGGCCAATCTGAGGGTGGGGGTAAAACTTTTACCTTAGAGGAAAGAATAAGAGATAAAGTCAATTTAAAATTCTAGGTTCCGGAAGTTAAGGTTTCAGATGTTATAGGTATATTAAATTACCTACAAATTAAATTTGAGGTTTTAAAAATTGAAGTTTCTGCAAAAGAAGGGCACCTTCCTGAGCAAGAATATGAAGATAAAATAGAAGAGGCTTTAAGGCAATCAGAGATTGAATTAGATGATAGCTAAAAATAGTTTTTTATTTATTTCTAAAATTATCTAATAATATTTATCCTTATATTATTTTCAGGGAAGTTGGTCACTTTGCTAGGTGCACAGGCTGGCTGGCCCGAGTTGTGAAGTTTCGAACCAATTTTTTAAGGAGTTGCTACATTTCAGAAATTTTATTATCCGAATAAAATAGGTTTTTTTTATCCTATATGGATATAAAATATAGATGAGGTGATTTTAATGTTAGTTAATATAAAAAATTTAATTTCATTAACAGAAGCTAATCAGAACTTTTCCAAGGTAGCAAGAACTGTAAATGAAAAAGGGTCAGTTATAATTTTAAAAAACAATGTTCCCCATTATATAGTCATAGATTTCAAAAAACTTGAGCAAATGGGAATTTCAGTAAATGAAAGCCTGGAATCTGTGGCTTTCCGTATATTAAAGGATAATCTGGAAGCTTTTAAGGAACTGGCTAAATGGTAAAACTTAATACCGACCAGGTTCTGTATCTACACAACCTGATGCACAAAGCTACAGGGGCATCAGCAGGACTACGGGATATTGGAGCACTTGAACCGGCCTTGTATCATGCATATGCAACATTTGAAGGAAATGACTTATATCCAACTATTGAAGTAAAAGCAGCAAGACAAGCTTATGGCATTATAAGAAATCACCCTTTTGTTGACGGAAATAAAAGAATTGGCCTGTTTGTGATGCTTACTTTTCTGGAACTTAACGGAATTAAATTAAATTTTTCTCAGCCTGAATTAG
>JBNJCV010000111.1:0-2812 GCA_051744245.1 Actinomycetota bacterium
AAAAAATGGTTAAATTAAATTATTCTCCTTAATTACTTTTGTAACATAGTCAACTGCTTCTTGAGGATTGTCTACTATTTTATATAGTTTTTTGTCTTCAGGGCTAATTGTACAGTGCTCAGTAAGCAAACATTTATCAATCCATTTACATAAATCTTTCCAGTAGTTGCGGCCATACAGGACTATAGGAAAATGTTCTATCTTATTTGTCTGGGCAAGAGTTAATGCTTCAAATAACTCGTCCAAAGTACCAAAGCCACCTGGAAAAATTATGAAACCTACTGAATATTTGACAAAAATCATTTTTCTAACAAAGAAGTACCTGAATTCTAAGGAGATATGCTGGTAAGGGTTAGATTCTTGTTCAAAGGGCAGTTCAATATTGCAGCCAACAGAGAGTCCGCCAGCATCAAATGCACCCTTATTTGCTGCTTCCATGATACCGGGGCCCCCACCCGTTATAATGCCCATGTCTTTTTTTGCCAGTAGTTTTGCTGTTTCCATTGCCTCTTTGTAAAAATGGTTATCCGGTAAAATACGGGCGGAGCCAAAAATAGCAACACAGGGCCCGATGCCAGCAAGTGTGTCAAAGCCTTCTACAAACTCGCTCTGGATGCGCAATACCCTCCAGGGATCAGAATCTGCAAAGCCTGGTTCCGTAGTTTTTGAATATTTTAAAAGTTCTCGGTCATTATTTTTTGGTGGAATTTTTTTTCCCATAGTAATTACCACTTTCTCTTTTATTTATTATGTAAACAATAACATATAATATACCTAAGGCAAATAATGCTTTAACTGCTAATAGTATACAAAGAGCCTAACATTATTTGGAAGAGAACTGCTGGAAGACTAACTTTTTAAGGCTCTTGTTTCTATAAGCATGATAATGCTGCCAACCATGCCTACTAAAAATGCTACTGGGCAAACAATCAAACCAATCATGAAAAAGAAAGGTTCCTCACCTCCAATCCTATCCCAGAAATTCTGACCAAAAAAGTAAATAAACATACCATAAACTAAATTGTGTAAAATGATACTTGCAAAGAAACCTGAAACAGCAGCTCCAGTTAAAAGAAAGAATTTTTTCAACAACCCTTTTATTTTTGCTTTTATGGTTATAACAATAATTGCTATTCCGCATAAAAATAATATTCCTCCTACGGTGAAAATATAATAGGTATTAAGAATTGGCCTAAATATAGGGTTCAGCAGGGTATTTGCAATTAATATAAACAGGGCTACAGTTACCCAGAAAATAACAATCAGGAAGATATTTAACTTTTTTTCCAAATTTTTCATTTTCACCACCGTTTTAGTAGACGTTTTTTTAAGCTGAAAGTTTACCTAAGATCTTTTCATAAATATATCTGCCTGTGTGATAACTTTTTTTTTAGAAAATAATACAGAAAAGATATTCCTTCTTTTAAATTTATCACAGTATGTCCGGTGTAATTTACCATACCCTTATAATTTTCTAAATTTGCCCTAATGACAACTTATGTAACGGCTAAGCCAAAAGCCTTTAGCCTTATGGCAATATGCTGGAGGAAAAAAGGTAACAAAGAAAATAACCAATAGGTTTGCAGCCAAAGCTAAGAATGTAGAAGGACCCCCTGGGACAAGGATATAAAGATAAACTTGAAGTATTTGCTGACGAGTTAATGGCCCATTTATAATTATTTAAGCAAGGAACAAACCCAGTCTTTATTTGCCCATAGTGAGCAACCGCCTACATTGTTGCAAATATTTTCTCCATTATCCCTTATCTTCTTTAAGAGTGGGGATTTTAGCGCATCTCTTAAAGGGGTCTCTTTTATATTTATATCAGAATAAGGAGCAAAAGGACAAGGCTCAACACCGCCTTGGGCGTTAATGTGAATAAATCCCCTGCCTGCTGAAAGACAGCCTCCGAATTTTTCCTCTTCACTCGGCACTGCCATAAACAAAGGAGAATATTTTTTGCGGTATTTATCCATCAAGGCATCAAGTCTTATTCTTTGCTCTTGTGTTAGCACTAATTCTTCAGTATCCATGGCAACCGGGGTATATTCAATATATAGATAAAAATTGCAACCCCGGTTGGACAATTCTGAAACAAATTCCTCATTTAGAAGGGTGGCAAAATTATTTTTATTGATAGTTAAAGAAACGCCGAAAAATATTTTTGATTCTTTTAAATTCTCCATAACCTTTAGAAGATTCCCAAAAACCCCTGGACCTCTCCTGTTATCTGTTTCATTGCTATAGCCTTCTAGGCTTAGGACCGGAAATAGGTTTTTCTGTTTCTTAAATTTTTCTATTTTATCTTTGGTAAAAAGGGTTCCATTGGTGAATATTAAAAACACCATGTCTTTAAAATCTTGAGTTATTTCCAGTAGGTTTGTCCTAACCAATGGTTCGCCCCCAACAATTACAAAAAATGATATACCCATATCCCTTGATTGGCTAAACAAGTTTTTTATCTGGACGGAAGTAAGTTCCCCGTTTTGATTTGGTCTCAGCAATTTATCATAACAGCCCTTACAGTTAAGATTGCATTTTTTAGTAATACTAAAAATTATCACTGGGGGAACAGTTATACCTGACTTAGCAAATAACTTTCTCCGTGCTGCTGCATGCTTTTGCCATTTAAAAGCTTTTATAAAAAACATGACCTGAAAAGGATTGGCAAGGGCAATTTTGATTGCATCCTTAAAGATGCCTGCCGTAGAAACTTCTACATCATTCATTAATTTTCCTTTCCTGCAATTGAAGCTACCGAAATTTTATTTTTTTTTATTATAATAGTTTAAATTTTTAAATGGTAATAATA
>JBNJCV010000112.1:0-2812 GCA_051744245.1 Actinomycetota bacterium
AACCTTTTTCTGATAAGAGACCACCTGCACCTTATAAGTCCCATAAGCTATAGGCCTTTAATGGATAAAAACAATATATTATTCATCCAGGGGTTATTTGACTCCAGAGCTCCAGTAAAAGGTATCCAGAAGTTCAGGAGAAAATGGGACAACCCAAAAGTTATATGGTATCCTTGTGACCATTTTACCTTTATATTATTTAACCGTTTGACTGTAAGATTTGCATCTGAATTTATTGGACCAAAATGAAGATTTACCAAAAATTATTATTAACCATAATTTCGGCTTCACTGCTTGCCTTAAGTTTTTACGGCCAGGGCTTTCTCTGCTGGATTTCCCTTGTGTTATATTTTACAGTCATCTACTTCTGCGGCAATATAAAGCAATGCCTTGTATTTAGTTTTCTGTTTGCTCTTATATTCTACTGCGGAGTAACTTATTGGTTTACTGCCTATACTTTTGGCCTCTGGATTCCCATCGTGGGATATTTGGTAATCTTTTCATTAGTATCTGCTGTAGCCATTTACTTTATTTATAAAAAGGTTTCCTGGCCCTTTTTAAGGGTAGTGTTGATATCATTTGTATGGCTGGCCATAGAATTTTTCAGGCACCGGACTTTTATGGCTTTCCCGTGGGGGGTTTTAGGATATTCCCAATATAACTACCTTCCTATAATGCAAACAGCAAAAGTCACCGGAATTTATGGAGTTTCTTTTCTGCTAATCTTTGCTAATGCTTCCTTGGCAGAAATAGCCATAGGTATGAGAAAGGTAAGGAAAATAAATTATAAGCACTTATTAGCTCCACTAGCCCTTGTAATAATTGTATTGATTTCAGGCTTTCTTAGCATGTATATTTACAGCCAAGAAGATGTGGATAAAAATAGCGTCAATATTGCCCTGGTCCAGCCCAATATCACTTTTGATAATAAATTCCAGGAAGATAGCAGAGTCCTAATACCCCAGCCTTACAGCAATAAAAGTTATTTTAAGTCCGGTACTGACTTAGTTGTTTTTCCCGAAAGCATTTTATGGGGGTCCCTGGACCGGGAGAAAAATAAAAGTTTTGCTAATTGGGCTAAAGATGTATTAAAAGAAGAAAACCTGCATCTTCTAGCAGGACAAATTCTCTGGGACAAACAAAATAATTATTATAATTCAGTGCTGCTTTACTCCCCAAACTTGGAGATACTGGGAAGGTACAATAAAATACATCCCTTGCCTTTCGCTGAATACATGCCTTATCCAAACATATTGGGCTTTTTAAAATTTCTAAATATAGCTAAATTAAACATTACTCCTGACCGGGAATTTACTCTTATAGATTATCCCAATAAAGGGCAGATAGGATCAAACATCTGTTTTGAGTCCACCCTTCCTGTTATTTCTAGGGTCTTTCGGGAAAAATGTGCAGATATAATATTTGTGCTGACTGATGATGCAGGGTTTAGGAACAGCATAGCATCATGGCACCATGTAATATTTTCAACGGTTAGGGCGGTAGAAAACTCAAGCTATGTAGTGCATAGCAGTAATCTGGGGGTTTCTGCAGTTATTGATCCTATAGGCAGGATAATTCTTAAAACCAGGCTGGGCACAAAAGGGGTATTTTATTCTAGGGTGGCTTTTATAGGGGAAAAATCAATTTACTCCAGGATAGGAAATTTATTCCTTTACCTTTATTTTACATTCTCTATAATTTATCTTGTTTATTATCTATATAGCAAGAAAAGGTAATTTTAAAATGTTGGCTTTGGGTAAAGGGGTGTTATGGAAGACAAGAAAAAATTAATGATAATAGCAATACTTGGGCTTATTTGTTTGTTGAGTATAGCTGTTACCTGCAATCAATGCTCGGCTAAGGAAACAGAAGAAGAAAAAATTGATGTAGGTGAAGAAGAAGCTTCTAATGGTGAAGAAGCAGAAGCCGGGACAGAAAAAGATTTCGAAACCGGGGAAGGTGAAGGGGAGGAAGCAGGAAAAGAGGCTCCCACCATAAGTTTGGAAATATATGAAGGCCCAACAACTGCGCCGGGCAATATTATCTATTACCGGGTAAAGGCCGAGGTAACTGGAAATCCAGAGCCCAAAATAGAGTTCTCCAAGGACGACAGCAATGGGGCCTGGGGAGAAGACATTGCCCAGGTAAATTTAACAGAGGGGGAAACCTATACCCTAGCAGCTACTGCTACTAATTCTGAAGGATCTGCAGAGGACAGCATTACCTTAAGCAGGGATTCAGGTCAAGAGCAGGAAGAGGAAGCGGGCACTGGAAATAGTCCTCCAGAAATTGTAGACATAAAAATTTCCCAAGGCACTATATTCGTGGGAGCTGTTATGGATGTAGAAGTTGTAGCAGAAGATCCTGATGAAGATAGTTTAAGTTACAAGTGGATAGCAGACGAAGGGTCTTTTTCTGATAAGACCGCTAGGCACACCGAATACACTGTTCCTGAGGAACCTGGTACTTATATAATTTCTGTACAGGTAAAAGATGGAAGGGGCGGCATAGATACAGAGAGTAAGGCAATAGAAGTAGTGGCACATTAATAGAGCGCAGTAAGATTGGTTAAACCTACCCCTTATATCCTACAGGAATTATATATAACGGAGTATAATTTTCTTCCAGGCTTAACAAGTTAGCCAGGCAAGGATCATCAAAAGCTCCTACTGGAACTGCGGCCAATCCCAACACTGTTGCCTGGAGCAATATATTTTGGGCTGCATGGCCTGCTTCCATATGTACATATCTTATACCCCTGTTTCCGTATTTCTGGGTGGTCCTTTCATTTACTGAAGTAATAATTATATTA
>JBNJCV010000113.1:0-2758 GCA_051744245.1 Actinomycetota bacterium
ATCTTTGCTTTCTTGCCAAAAAAATTTACCGGCCCTGACCGTTTATTGGGATCCCAGTCGGTAGGAATAGCTACAATGCCGTTTTTTTTAAGTATCCTGAAGATATTAAGCAGCCGGTTGCTGTAGATGGTATTAAGGTTTTTAGACAATCTCTTGGATTCAAAAAAATTATTCAATGGCTTAAATTTCCTCTCCATGCCCATCCCCCAGGTATTATCAAATTCCAGCGCAATCCTGCAGGCACCCCATTCAAAATTACCTATATGGGCGGTAAAGATAACAGCGCCCTTGCCCCTTTTCAAGGCTTCCCGAAGGTTTTCCAAGCCTTCAATCTCTACCCTTTTTTTAAGTTTTTCCTTGGATACCAGTCTATGCTTTAAAAAATCTGTAACATTCTGAATCCAGTGCACGTATACATCGACTGCTGTTTTATGCACCCGGGGATCGTTTATGTCCAGATCCAGCACCAGGGATATGTTTTTCTTTAAGGGATAGAGATTAATTTTAGCCGCAGCCCCCAGCCTTGCCGTCAGGCGGGCTATGGGATAGGCGATTGGATATGGGATAATCAGGGCAACTAATTCAAGAACTTTATAGCCAATGAAAGCAAGCATCTTTTATTCCGCTAATTTTGTATTAATAAAAAAGTCAGCATAAATATTGTATAATAATATTAGATTTTAGGCCTAATTAAAAGCATTTTTTACAAGAGGAGTGATTGCCCTATGAATAAGAGCAGCCAAAAGGATATTGGATTGGAAAAGGTTTTAAATTATAAGCCCACAGATCATTTGGTAGTAAGCGCATATCTTATGGTTGACGGGGCCAGGACCCATAAAAGGGATTACCTTACCAAGCTGAATTCGATGATAGCAAAAAAGAAGGATGAGATTGAATCAAGCCAGAGCATAGCCAAAGAGGAGAAAAAAAAGGTATCCACGATTCTGGAGAAGATAAAAAATTATGTAGATGACCGGTTTAAAGCAGATTCAGCCAAAACCCTTCTTATCTTTTCTGACAGCAATGATATGTGGGAGGTATTAAACCTGCCAATTGTAATGAGGTCTAAAATAATAGTTGACCCCAAACCCCATACACAGAACTTAAGGTCAATGATACAGAGCTTTAATAAATACGGCATTCTGCTAATGGACAGGGAGAAAGCACAGATATATTCACTTTACCTGGGAGAGATAAGGGAATATTTGGCTGCCTTTATAAATGATGTACCTTCAAAAGTAAATTTCAGGAGCGAAGCTGCATTGAGGGAAAAGAAATTACTGGGCAAGATAGAGGAAAAACTCCACCACTTCTTCAAGATTGTAAATGATAAAACCCTGGAGCTCTTCAGGCAGGGCAAGTTTGATTACCTTATTTTAGCAGGCAGAAAGGAGATACTGTCTAAATTTGGAAATTATCTCCACAACTACCTGCAGTCAAAAAAAATTGGCAGCATTGAAGCCCAGCCTGATACCGATGTTCAGAAAATACAAAAGAAAGCCCAGAAACTCATAGATGAATATGAGAAGAAAACAAAAGACCAGCTGGTGGATCGCCTGTTTGAAGAATACAATCCTAATGGATGGGCGGTAATAGGAATGGAGGCAGTGGTAAAGGCTTTGCTTATAGAGCAGATAAGGACACTGGTTTATGACCGTAATTTTACCCAGGAGGGTTATGTTTGTGATTCATGCAAATATATAAGCAGTGTTAAGAAAAGCAAATGCCCTTACTGTGAAGGAAATATGGTCTATTATAATGATATAGTAGACGAAGTAGTAGAAGATGCCCTGAGCCAGGGCTGTGAGATAATAGACATAGAGGATAACCGGAAACTCAAGCAGGCAGGAGGAATTGCTGCCATATTGAGGTATAAGCTTTAAACCAAAGCCACAACCGTTTTCCTTTTGATTAGTCGTGGTTCCAGGACAACCTTTTTAAAATCAGTTGATTTTCTTTCGATTTGCTCCAGCAGTATATTAGCAATGTATACTCCTGTCCTTATTTTAGGCTGATGGATTGTTGTAAGAGGGGGCGAGAAGTAAGATGTTGACATGATATTATCGTAACCTATTTCACTATAATCTTCTGGTATCCTAAATTTTAATTCTTTTGCGGCTTCGCATATTCCAATTGCTACTATATCACTTAAAGTAATTACTACTTTAAAATCATAGTCTTGTTTAAATTTTTGAATGCATTAAATCCTGCTTTTATGCTTAAATTAATATACTTTATCAAATTTTTTCTCGGAATACATATATTTTCTCGGTGCCTTTAGATACCCACTAATAAAATTTTGAGAAGAGGTTAACTGGAACACAACATTAAGTAGCATAATTTCCTTATGGCCTTTCTTTATCAGGTATTCTGTAGATATAAAGGATGCCTTCTTGTGGTCAACATAGGCGTAATTTGATACCTTCAAAATCAAATAAGCTATCTATGCAGACGGCAGTTAGATTATTATCTCTAATTAATCTAATATTTTCAGATTTTACATTTACAGAAAATGATAATATCATCTACACCTTTGGAAAGCATGCTAATAATATTCTTTTTTTTAAGGTTCTCACTATAGTTAGAATCACAGAGTATCATAATATAATCTTTATAGTTTAGTATTTAACCTATTGCATTTATCTCAATCACTGAAATTGATGCAGTAATTTTCATTTCATGGGCAGAGCTAAAAAACATACCCTTAAAACAGCCAGGTTTTATGGGAATGGCTATCTGTTATAAATTAGGGCAATCT
>JBNJCV010000114.1:0-2674 GCA_051744245.1 Actinomycetota bacterium
CTAAATGAAAAATTATAATTCCCGCTATCAATCATGGGCCTTGGAAAATCAATAAAGTCCGGGTCACCTTTTTTAGAAAGCTTATCTATTATGGGGCCGCCCGGATAACCCAGGTTTAAGAATCTAGCAATCTTATCAAAAGCCTCCCCTGCAGCATCATCAACAGTATGTCCAATTTCAGAGATAGCCCAATCTTTATCAACCCGGTATAAGCTTGTATGCCCTCCCGATACAATCAGCCCTATAAAATCCCCCCCAATACCAGGACTTGCCAGCATGTTTGAATAAAGGTGGGCTTTCAGATGATTAATAGCAATTAAAGGTATGCCGGTGGCAAAGCTAATAGCTTTTGCTGCACCCACACCCACCAGCAAGGAGCCTATAAGGCCTGGCCTGCTGGTAACGCTTACTGCATCAATGTCCTCAATGGTTACCCCAGCTTCAGCCAGAGCTTCCTTTATTACTATATCTATAACTTCGATGTGTCTTCTGGAAGCTACTTCTGGAACAACTCCCCCATATTTTTTATGTATCTCATTCTGGGATGATACTATATTAGAAAGTATAGATCTTCCTCCTTTTACTACTGCCGCCGCAGTGTCATCACAAGAAGTTTCAATTCCAAGTATTATTTTGTCACCATTATCCATCTTTTCCCCCAAAAGGAACAAATTCTCTAATATATACTGGCACCAGATTTTTCTCTTCTTCCCTGGCCGCTTTAAAAAATGCAGCCTTATTAAGGCTGGCCGCATCAGGGTAGGCAACACCCTTATCTAGGATAAGGCGCCTTGTGCTTTTTCCTATATCCCTTAGCAAGTCCTTGTAATTTAAAAATGAATTCCCGCAAATATAATAACAGTGGCCCTCAATTAAAGGCAAAAAGGATTCTTTCATTTCAAAAGCTTTGACCAAATGGTTTTGGCCGGTTTTTTTTAAGAAATACCTATGGCCGCCAACTTCAAGGCAGCATACTACCTTGTTTTTCTTTTGATCCTGCTCCTTAAAAAGTTTATAGAAAGAAAAATAAAGTTCTTTATTCCTCACATCCAGAATTGGGCAGATAGCAACATCTTCCCCTTTTTTTAGCCTGGCCTCAATATCTTTGATATTTTTAAATAATGCCCTTACAGCATAAACATCAAGCGCCGAAACTCCACAAGATTTCCTGGATTTTACCCAGGAAAAAGTTTTTATTATGCTCAGTCCAATCCTGGTTCCAGTAAAATCCCCCGGCCCTATATTTGCAGCAAATACATTAATGCTTTCTAAAGAAATGCCACTGTCTTTTAAAACTTTATCTACAACTCCTATGATACCCACCATATGCTTGCGGGAATTTTTAACCTCCATTTGCGATAGCAGTTTTCCCTTAAAGGAAACTGCTGTAAACAGCCTTTCAGTTGTACTTTCAATACCCAGGATATACATGGTTTAGAAAAAACAATGCCTTCCTAATATTTTTTTAAACTTTTCTAGCTTGCTGTCCCAGTAACCAGAAGAGCTACTGAAAGCCAGCTTTCTTTTTTCCTCTGCATCAATATCATACTTAAAATCCACTAATAGAAAATCCTTTTCCAAAAATTCTGCTAATTTATCTCCCCATTCAATGCACACAATATTTTTCCGGTCATATAAGTAATCACTTATGCCCAGTTGTTCAATTTCGGTCACACCATCAATCCTGTATAAATCAGCATGGATAAATTTTTTTCTGCCCATAGGGTATTCATTGATAATGGTAAAGCTGGGACTAGTTAGTTCTTCCTTTATACCCAAACCAAAAGCAATGCCACCTATAAAGGTAGTTTTTCCTCCCCCAAGTTCTCCTGAAAGGAGGATAACATCGCCGGGACCTAGAATTTCTGAAAATTTTTTTCCCATATCATTAGTATCGCCGGGAGACCTGGAAGTAACTTTTAGCTTCATTTTTAAAATAACCCCAACTGTCTTGGTTTTTGTTTTTCCTGACCGTTTTGGGTAACCCCAGCCTCTTCTTCCTGAATCTTTTCTTCTAACAATTTTTCTATCTTTTTAAAATCTTCCTGCAGCACATTATACTTGGAAGGATTATAAAGGACTGCTGCAGGATGGTTTATGGGTATCACTATCTTATTATTTCTCCCGAACACCTTGCCTCTAAGCCCGGTTATGCCCTGCCTGGTATTTAAAATCAACTGGGTGGAATGCTTGCCAAGAGTACAAATAATCTTTGGGTCAATTATTTCCAGCTGCTTAAAAAGATACCCCTTACAGGTATTGACCTCATCAGCCCTGGGGTCCCTATTTCCAGGAGGCCTGCACTTTAGCACATTAGCAATAAATACCTGTTT
This sequence comes from Actinomycetota bacterium, assembly GCA_051744245.1. GTDB lineage: Bacteria > Actinomycetota > Humimicrobiia > Humimicrobiales > Humimicrobiaceae > M55B165. The sequence goes on from JBNJCV010000114.1 coordinate 2,334, forward strand.
TCTATTAAGGTTTATGGACGAAAGTAAATCATCTAACACTTTTCCTGCTCTTCCCACAAAAGGTTTTCCTTGCAGATCTTCGTTTTTTCCTGGTGCTTCCCCTATGAACACAAGTTCGGCACTGGCAGTGCCGCTTCCAAAAACGAATTTAGTTTTAGTCTTCCAGAGACTGCATTTGTTACAATCCTTTATTTCATAGTAAAATTCTTTTAACTTTTCCCTTTTCCCGTTATCCAAAGCTTAACCCTTCCCTTAAATAATTTAATTATTTACATTTACATTAAATTTAAAATTATTTAATATTAAACCATTAAACCATAGGAAAAATTATAAAGGATAAA